>NZ_RIBZ01000023.1:0-61861 GCF_003721215.1 Streptomyces botrytidirepellens | reverse complement strand
CATCCGGCCGGTACCCGGGCCCGGCCCGCCGCCACCGGCAGCACCTCGGCCCGCCGGTCCCGCCCCCGCCGGGCCGCCGCCGCGGGCATCACCGCTCCCGCCTCAGCGGGGCGTGTCCGATGCCGGTCCGCCGCCGGAGCCAGGGCAGTTCGGCCACCGTCCGCAGCATGGGCGCCACCGGTGTCCGCACACCGACCATGACGTCCTCCGCCGGACCGGTGCGGCCGTCGAGGAAGCGCAGCAGACGCTCGGCGGGGACGTGGCGGAAGAGACCGGTGAAGACATCGGCCCCGGCCACACGCCCGGTGGCCAGGGCGCGCAGCATCGCCGCGTCCATGGCGAGCGCGCGGGCCGGATACGGGGCGGGCGGCACCGGGTGGCGGCCCGCGGCGAAGGCCGCCGCCACCGCATGGGACTGCCGCCGCACCGCGGCGAAGGTGTAGCCGGTGGCCGGGCGGGTGGCGCCGCCCGCGGTGCCGATCCGGAACACGGCGGCGCCGGCGCGGCGGGGGAAGCGGCCGTCGGTCATGGGGATGACGCCCTGCTCGGTGGAGAGCACCCGGAAGGGCGGCAGCCGCAGCACGGCCCCGGTGTAGTGGCGCAGGGCCGCGTCGTACGCGGCGTCGTCCAGCACGGCGGGCGAGAACTCGGTGTACTCCACCAGCGCCTCACGGTCGCTCAGCGGCAGCACATAGCCGAACGACAGGCCCCGGTCCGGTTGCGGGGTGCGGAAGTCCATCAGCTCGGCCACCGCGGGGTCCAGGGCCGGGGCGTCGCAGCGGACGAACCAGCCGCGGAAGTGCTGGAGCAGCGTCGTACGAGCCGGTGGCAGGGCGGCCGCCGGGCGGGAGTCGAACGCCCACCGGGCGCGCCAGACCACCGGGCGGCCCTCGGAGCACACGCCCCGTACCACGGCGCCGCCCGCGTCGTCGCGCACCTCGTCCACCACCGCCTCGACCCGCCGCACCGAGGGCGCCGCGTCGAGCCGGTCGGCCACCCAGCGCTCGAAGTCGCGCGACCGCAGCATCTTGTAGACGAAGGGCGCCAGCTCGCGGTCCACCGGGCGGCCGTCGGTTCCGTGCACCCTGACCCGGCTCCAGCGGGCGGCGAGTGCCCCGTCGAACTCACCGCCCGGCTCCTCCCACCAGCACCAGGTCCGTTCCGGCGGTCGCAGTGGCCCGTCCGGCGCCCCGACCAGCAGGACGCGGGGCGGGGAGGGCAGGGTGGCGAGCCGGTGGGCCAGCGTCAGACCGGCCGCGCCCGCGCCGACGACGGCCACCTCCGCGTCCCACGCCACCGCCCGTTTCCCGCGATCCGGTGTGAAGGGCGGGGCTAGCGCCGGACGCTCCGGTGGCGGCGCATCATCAGCACACCTCCGGCGGTGACGGCCAGGACGGTGGCACCGAGGAGGGTCGGCTTGTTGTCGCCGACCGCGGCAGGCCCGAAACCGGCGTCGACCCCGCCACTGGGGTGGCTGCGCCTGACGTCGACCGTGTCCGTGATCTTGATGCTCGGCGGGCACTTCACGATGACGTCGTGGCTACCGGACGCGGCACCCTTCGGGATCCGGAAGTGGCCGGTGAGCACACCCTTGTGGCCGTCGTCGAGCAGGTGGAACTCGTCTCCGCCCGCGGTGCCCTTGCCATAGGTCACGTCCGAGCCGCAGGCGGTCGTACTGACGGTGACCGTGGACCCCGGAGCGCCCTTCTTCGGGCTGATGCGGAGCTCCGAGTCATCGGCGGCGGCGGCCGGGCCCTGGAGCGCGAGGGCACAGAGAACCAGGCCGATGCCTGCACCGGCGGGTACGTAACGCATGAAGATCCTCCAACGGAGCAGTGGCCGTCGTGATCACACGGCACCTGTGAGGTGTTCCGCTCTCGAGACAACCGACAGTCCGCCACCGCCGCAACACCAAGCGTCACCCCGGCGAGGTCAGGGGCACCGCTTTGCTTGATCGTTTACGCAGGTCACCGGAGCGAGGGCCACCACGGAGCGGGGCCGACCGGAGGGGAGCGAATGGGCGATGCGCGCGCGTCCGGAGTGGTCGGTGTGCGATCAGGGCGCGGGCCAGTTGCGCAGCAGGGCGTCGAGCGCGTCCAGGGTCCGGGACCAGGATTCCGCCGAATCGGGGGAGCTGTGGCTGAACCCGCCCGCCAACTCCAGGCTGACGAAGCCGTGGAAGACGCTGCCGAGCAGCCGCACCGCGTGCGTCTGGTCCGGCTCGGTCAGGTCGTAGCCGCGCAGGATCGCCCGCGTCATCTGCGCGTGCCTGCCACCGGCGCTCGCGGCCGCCGCCTCCGGGTCCAGCCTGAACTGGGCCGCGGCGTAGCGGCCGGGGTGCTCGCGGGCGTAGTCGCGGTAAACGTGTCCGAAGGCGATCAGGGCGTCCTTCCCGGCCCGCCCGGCCAGGGCATCGGCGGCCCGGTCGGCGAGTTCCTCCAGGGCGAGCAGGGCGATCCTGGTCTTGAGGTCGCGGGAGTTCTTCAGGTGCGAGTACAGGCTCGCGACCTTGACGTCGAACCGCCTGGCCAGCTCCGATACGGTCACCTGGTCGAAGCCGACCTCGTCGGCCAGTTCCGCCCCGGCCCGGGTCAGCCGTTCCGCGGTCAGCCCTGCGTATGCCATGCCCTGCCCTGCCCCTCCGTCGACAGAGACCATTATTCGTTTGCCTAAGACCTTTAGGCAACTTAGCCTCCCGGTCATGAAGCCGCTGACCGAGCAAGAGATCCGTGCCGCCTTCGTCAACTGCACCAAGGGCGAGGCGAAGCGCCTGTCCGTACCGCGCGATCTGGCCGCCAAGCCCTGGGACGACCTGGACTACCTCGGCTGGCGAGATCCCCAGGCCTACGACCGCGCCTACCTCGTCACCCTGCTCGACGACCGCCCGCGGGCCCTCGCCCTGCGCTGCCCCACCCCCGCCTCCTGGCAGACGCAGCGCGGCATGTGCTCGCTCTGTCTGACCTCCCCCGCCGACGGCGTCTCCCTGATGGTCGCGCCGAAGGCGGGGAAGGCCAGACAGCAGGGCAACTCCGTCGGCACCTACATATGCAGCGACCTCGCCTGCTCGCTGTACGTACGCGGCAAGAAGGACGCGGGCGCGGGCGCTCGGCTCCACGAGTCGCTCACCCTGGAGGAGAAGATCGAGCGGACCACGGCCAACGTCGCCGCGTTCCTCGCCAAGGTGATGGCCTGACCCCGGGGGACCCCGGAACCGGCGGCCGACCCGCACGTCCACGGCACGGTTTACGCTCCTTGCGAGACCAACCGCCGGGAGGGAGCACATGCGCATCGGGGCCGGGCGATGAGTGCGGACGCCACCACACACACCCTCGTGTACATCCTCGACGACGACGAGGAGCTGAGCGAGTCGCTCGCCTGGCTCCTGGAGTCGGTCGGCATCCGCTCGGAGCGCTTCCAGGACGCCCGGGCCTTTCTGCGGTCCTACGACCGCGACCGGCCCGCCTGTCTGATCCTGGACGTCCGCATGCCCGAACTCAGCGGCTTCGACGTCCAGCAGCTGCTGAACGAGACGGGCGCACCGCTGCCCGTGGTGTTCGTCTCCGCGCACGGCGACATCCGGATGTCAGTGCGCGCCATGCAGAACGGCGCCGTGGACTTCCTGGAGAAGCCGTACGACCCGCAGCACATGCTCGACGTCGTACAGGCCGCCCTGCGCACCGCGCGGGAGCGGTTCGAGCGCGCCGCGGTCGAGAGCGACCTGCGCGCCAAGCTGGACGGCCTGACCTCGCGCGAGCGGGAAGTGCTCGGGCTGGCCGTCGACGGCATGGCGAACAAGCAGATCGCGACGCGGCTCGGCATCAGCGCCAAGACCATCGACGTACACCGGGCCCGGATCCGGGAGAAGACCGGTGCGCAGAGCATGGCCACGCTCGTCCGCGATGTGCTCCGGCTGGGGCTGCGGCCCGCCGCCGACCGCTGAAAGGCACTCCATGAGCAGCCCCGTCGAACCGGCCGACTTCCAGGCGCTGATGCAGTCCCTGAAGTACTGCGTGCTGCTGCACGACGCCCACACCTACGAGATCCTCTGGGCGAACCGGGCGGCCTGCGACCTGCTCGGCTGGTCCGTGGACGAGCTGAAGCCGCTCAAGGCGCCGGACATGAGCAAGAACGCCCGCCAGTACGGGCGCGAACTCGGCCTCCGCTGGCTCCGGCGTGCCGTCGAGGACGGGGTCAGCGCCACCGAGTGGTGCTACCGGTCCAAGACCGGCGAGGAGACCCTCACCGAGGCGATCGCGATCCGCGTCGACCTGCCGGGGCGGACGGTGGTGATGGTCCAGTTCCGGGACATCGCCGAGGAGAAGGCGGTACGCCGCGACCTTTTCCGCACCGAGAGCAGGCTGCGCACCTTCCTGGGCAGCCTCGCCGAGGGCATCGTCGTCCTCGACGACGGGGACCGGGTCGTCTTCGCGAGCGAGTCGGCCGTCCGGCTCCTCGGCGACGGCCTCCGCGGCGCGGACTTCGCCGACTACTGCCACGACGGGCCCGTACCCGCAGCCGGAGAGGGGCGCTACCGGTTCGCGGCGCCCGGCGACGTACCCCGCTGGTACGCGTCGACCTGCCAGCACATCGAGATCGAGAGCGATCTGCGCGGCCGGATGCTCCTCTTCTACGACATCACCGACCGGGTCCGCGCGGAGGAAGAGCACCGCCGCGAAACCCAGCACCTCGACCACCTGGCCCGGTACAACGCCATGGGCGACATGGCGATGGCGATCGCCCACGAGGTGAGCCAGCCGCTCGCGGCCGCCTACAACTTCGTCGAGGGAGCGCGCGGCCGCCTCGCCACCGGGGACACCTCCGTGGCCTTCGGGCTGGACAACGCCGCCCGGCAGATCGAGCGGGCGCGCCGGATCCTGGGCAGCCTGCGGAGCTACGTGGGCCGCCTGGAACCGTCCGAGCGGCTCACCGACCTGGGCGCCATCGTGCGCGACTGCGCGTACTTCATCGAGCTGCGGGCCCAGGAACACTCGGTGGCCGTCGCGCTCGACCTCACCGACGAGCCACTGCCGGTGCGCTGCGAGAACGTACTGATCGGGCAGGTCGTCATGAACCTCGCCTTCAACGCCGTCGACGAGATGGCGCGGTGCCCGCTCGCCGAGCGCAGGGTGCGCGTCGCCACGCGCCTGATGGAGGACGGGGCCGCCGAGCTGTCCGTCACCGACTGGGGAAACGGTCTGCCGCCCGGCGACCGCATCTTCGACGGTGTCTTCACGTCCAAGGAGAACGGCAGCGGCATCGGCCTGGCGCTGAGCCACCGCATCATCACACGCCACGGCGGCCGGATCGAGGCCACCCCGAACCAGCCGCACGGCGCGGTCTTCCGGTTCACGCTGCCCGCGGGCGCGTAGGGGAATTCCCCTACGCAACGCCGCCGAATCCCCAATGGCCGACGGCCCGTTGGCGGGCGTAGCGTCGTCGCCAGGCGGGAGAGGGAACCGCCGGGCAACGCGAGGAGCATCTCCCATGACCCATGCAACTCCCATCACCCAGTCGCCGGATTCCCCGGACCCGACCCGGATCGACGACGTGCTGACCGTGGTGGCCGAACGGCGACTGGAATTCGAGGAGAAGCGGCACATCCCACGGGATGTGATCGATGTGTTCAAGCGCGCGGGCCTCTACCGGGCGAGCACCCCGAAGCGATTCGGCGGCGACCCCCTGCCGCCCGCACGATTCCTCTCGCTCATCGAGCGGATATCGGCCGTCGACGGCTCCGCAGGATGGGTCGCCAGTTTCGGCTCGTCCCTCGTCTACCTGGCCGCGCTGCCACTGGAGACCCAGGCCGAGCTGTACGCCGACGGGCCCGATGTGGTCTTCGCGGGCGGGCTGTTCCCGGTGCAGACCGCCGAGCGCGTGGAGGGCGGCTACCGGGTCCGCGGCCGGTGGAAGTTCGCCAGCGGCTGCCCGGGCGCGGACGTCCTCGGCGTGGGCATCAAGGCCGGTGAGGACGCCACCGGCCGACCCCTGACCGCGGTGCTGCGTCCCGGGCAGGTACGGATCGCCGACAACTGGAACGTGGTCGGCCTGCGCGGCACCGGCAGCCACGACCTGGTGGTGGACGGCGCCGTCGTCCCCGAGGAGTGGACGTTCGTCCGCGGCGGCGAGCCCACCGTGGACGAGCCGCTGTACCGCTACCCGACCGTCCCGTACGCCGCCCAGGTCCTGGCCGTCGTCGGCCTCGGCGTCGCCCGTGCCGCGCTCGACCAGGCCATCGCCGCAGGGGGCCGCGCGAGCTACACCGGCGCACCCCGGCCCGCCGACCGCGCCACCTACCGCATCGCCGTCGGCCAGGCCGAAGCCCAACTCCGGTCCGCGCGGGCCTTCTTCTACGAGGCCACCGAGGAGACCTGGGAAACGGTGGTGGCGGGCGGCCCCGCGACGGCCCGGCAGACCGGTCTGCTGCGGCTGGCCGCCGCCCATCTCGCGAAGACCTCCTTCGAGGTCGTACGGGCCGCGTACCAGCTCGGCGGCATTGCCGCCATCGCCGACGACAGCCCCATGCAGCGCTATCTGCGCGACGCCTCCGTGGTCCCGCAGCACGCCTTCCTCCAGGAGGGCATGTACGACGGCGCCGGGGCCGTGCTCATGGGCGTTCAGCCCTTCCCCGGCTTCCTGTGAACGCCCGCCCCTTCCGATTTCTCCGAACCGATTTTCCGAAAGGCAAGAACCCTCATGCCGGATTCCCCCTCGGCGCCCCTGCGGGTGCTCTTCTGCATCGGTGTCAACCAGAACTTCTTCGACCTGCCCACCGGCCAGGGCAAGGCGGTCTGGGACGGCTTCATGACCATGCTCACGCGACTGCGCGAGCTGCCCGGGGTGACCGTCCTGGGCACCATGGACGACGACCAGCACATGGTCGGCCCGTCCGGCTCGTGGCCCTGGACCTCGTACCTCCTCGCCGATGTGGTCGACCAGCCGACGGTCGCCGCCGCCTGCAACCTCTTCCGCACCGTCCAGGTCGGCGAGCACGGGTTGTGGCGCTACATGCAGATCGAGGCGCGCATCGGCCGTCCCCTGCCGGAGCCGGAGGCTACCCGATGACCACCACGACCCCCGCCCGGGTCGCGCTCGTCACGGGCGCGGCCCGCGGGCTGGGCGCGTGCATCGCGGGCAGGCTGTACGGCGCGGGCTACCGCGTCGCCCTGACCGACCTGGACGAGGCGGCCGTCGTCGCGGCCGCGGCGGATCTCGACCCGGACGGGCGGAACGCCATCGGCCTCGGCCTGGACGTACGTGACAAGGACGCCTTCGTCCGCGTCCGCGACCAGCTCGTCGAACGCTGGGACGCCGTCCACGTCCTGGTCAACAACGCCGGGTACTCGAAGGTCGAGCCGCTGATGGAGATCACCCCCGACAGCTTCGGCTCGGTCGTGTCGTCCAACCTCGACGGCACGTTCTTCGGCTGCCAGGTCTTCGGCGCCTACTTCGCCGGGCGCGGCTACGGCCGCATCGTCAACATCGCCTCCCTCGCCGGTCAGAACGGCGGCTCGGCCACGGGCGGCCACTACGCGGCGGCCAAGGGCGCGGTGACCACCCTGACCAAGGTCTTCGCCCGCGAACTCGGCCCGCAGGGGGTGACGGTCAACGCGATCGCCCCGGGACCACAGGATCTGCCCGTCGTACGCGAGCTGGTGCCCCCGGACCAGCTCGCCCGGATCGAGGAATCCATCCCCGTGGGCCGCCTGGGACGGCCCGAGTTCGTCGCGGACATGGCCGTGCTGCTCGCCGCGGACCACGCGGACGCGGTCACCGGAGCGTGCTGGGACGCCAACGGCGGCCTGTACATGCGCTGATGGCCGGACACGACACGAGAGGAGCGGTATCGCCGTGACCCCCAGCCAGGCCGATTTCCGGGAGGCGATGGCGCACCTCCCGGCGGCCGTCAACATCCTGACGACGGACGGCCCGAACGGCCGCTGCGGCATCACCGTGAGCGCCGTCTGCTCCGTCACCGACGACCCGCCGACCGTCCTGGTGTGCGTCAACCGCCGCAGCGCCATGCACGACGTGTTCCGGGCCAACGGCCGGGTCTGCGTGAACGTCCTCGGAGGCGAACAGCAGGATCTCGCGCTGCACTTCGCCGGTGCCACGAAGGTGGCGATGGCGGAGCGCTTCACCTGGGACATCTGGGACCACACCCAGGAGGTGCCGGTCCTCAAGGACGCCCTGGTGACCGCGATCGGCACCATCACGGACGCGATCCCGATGGGCACCCACAGCGTCCTCTTCGCCACCATCGACCGCATCACCACCCGTGCGGGCGGCCAGAGCCTGGTCTACTTCAACCGGGCGTTCCACCGGATCGACGCCGGATCGGCGGCCTGATCCACCCCGCTGCCCGGGCCCGGTCGCATGGCTATACCCTTCCGTCGAACGCGTCCGACATGACTAAGGAGTTCCATGCGACGCAACACGCGTAGACGGTCGAAGGTTGCGAGACGGGCGATCGTCGCCACTGCCGCACTGGCCCTGGGGGCGGGCGGACTGGTGACGGTCAACATGTACGCCTCGGCCGACGCGGGCGACTCGCAGCAGAGTGACACCCGCGGCCGGGAGTTATCCGCCCGAGCCTCCACCATCGACTGTCCCGACGTCGGCCAGCGCCTGAGCGCGGTTCCGCAGCGGGCCAGGGCCGAGGTGGACCGGGAGCTGGCCCTGCTGGACAAGCAGGTCGCCGAGGCGTACCAGCGGCTGGCCGGTTCCCAGCGGGCGATCCAGCAGGATGCCAACTTCGCACAGAACGCGATCATGGGTCCGCTGAAGGACAAGCGCACGGCGGCCATCGACCGCATCTCGATCGCCATCGGCAGGGTGGCCGCCACCCCGCAGGGCCTGGACGGGCTCGCCACCTGCACGCTCAAGGCCTCCGGCAACCAGGGCGGCGCTGGCCAGGGCGGCGGTCAGGGCGGCGGTCAGGGTGAGAACCAGGGTGGCAACCAGGGCGGCAACCAGGGCCAGAACGGCAACGGCCCGGTGGCCGCGGACTTCGTGGACATCACCACCGTCAAGCCCAACGCGCGCACACCGCGCCCGGCGCGGAACGCCTCCAAGGGCCTCTTCACCACCAAGTGCGGCGTCAACGCCAACAAGCTCTACAACACCGACAACGTCATCGTCGCCCCGGGCGTGTCCAACGGGGCACACCACACGCACGACTACGTCGGCAACCAGGCCAACAACGCCTTCGCCGACAACAACACCTTCGCCCGTGGCCGCACCACCTGCCAGAACCAGGGCGACAAGTCGACCTACTACTGGCCGGTGCTGCGTCTTCAGGACGGCACCCGGGAGTTCGACGCGGACCGGCAGGGCGGTGGCGCCGAGGGCAACACCGGCCGCATCCTGACGGCCAAGAAGGTCACCCTGGAGTACGCGGGCAACCCGCGCGGCAAGGTCGTGGCGATGCCCAGGTTCCTGCGCATCATCACCGGCGACGCCAAGGCCTTCAGCAACGGGACGGCGAACGCCAACGCCTCCTGGAGCTGCACCGGCTTCGAGGACCGGCAGCTGAAGGACAAGTACCCGATCTGTCCGCAGGGCAGCGACGTGGTGCGTACGGCGAAGTTCCAGAGCTGCTGGGACGGCAAGAACGCCGACAGCGCCAACCACCGCTCCCACGTGGCATTCACGGACGCCGACGGCCGCTGTCCCAAGGGCTTCGTGGCGATTCCGCAGCTGGTGCAGCGCCTGGTCTACGACGTGGACGCGCCCAGTCTGAAGGACAACGGGAAGACCCGGCCGTTCTTCGCCGTGGACGGTTTCCCGGAGCAGTTGCACAAGCCGGTCACCGACCACGGGGACTTCATCAACGTCTTCGACGAGCGGGTGATGAAGCAGATGGTGCGGTGTATCAACACCGGACGCACCTGCCGCTGAGGCGGAGCGCCCTGCCGACGGCCGTACGCCACACCGCCGGCAGGGCGCGCACGGCCGCCCGGAGCGACACCGGGTATGCTTTAAAGCAAGGGATTGATTTAAGGCGGTGTGTGCGGAGCGGAATAGGGTGGTGATGATGACGGCCAGGACGAGGCAGGACGAACGGGTCAGCGCGACACGGGAGGCGCTGCTGACGGCGGCGGAGCGGCTGTTCGCCGAGCACGGCGTGCACGCGGTCGCCAACCGCCAGATCAGCGCGGCCGCAGGACAGGGCAACAACGCCGCGGTCAACTACCACTTCGGCACCAAGACCGACCTGGTCCGCGCGATCGTCCGCCGGCACGCCGAGCAGATGGAGCGGATCCGCGCGGGGATGCTGGCCGACATCGGCGACTCCACCGAGCTGCGGGACTGGGTGGCCTGTGCGGTCCGGCCGACCACCGAACACCTGGCGGAGCTGGGCCATCCCAGCTGGTACGCGCGGTTCATCGCCCAGGTCACGGCCGACCCTGCGCTCCAGGCGGTCACCACCGAGGAGGCCTTCGCCGCCGCCCCGTCGCTGCACCCGTTGCAGGACGGGGTGAACCGCTGCCTGCCCGACCTGCCCGACGAGGTGTACGCGGAGCGCGGCGCCATGACACGTCACCTCATCACGCAGATGACCGCCGAGAGGGAGCGCGCCCTCGCCGACGCCGCCCCCACCTCCCGTACGACGTGGCACGACACCGCCACCGGGCTCATCGACGCGATCGTCGCCCTGTGGCAGGCCCCGGTCACCCGGGAGCCGTGACCGGGGCCATCGCTTCCGGACCCTAGGGCGTGCGCACCAGACGGGCGTACGCCTCGGCCAGCGCCGACGTCACCTTGCCGACGCCGTACCGGTGGCCGTCCACCGCGCGGACCGGCTGCACCTCGTAGGCGGTGCCGGTGAGGAACACCTCGTCGGCGTCGGCCAGGGCGTCCGGCTCCAGGGGGCGCTCATGGACCGGGATGCCGAGGTCATGGGCGAGGCCGATGACGGTCTGGCGGGTGATGCCGTTGAGGAAGGTGTCGGGGACGGGGGTGTGCAGGGCGCCGTCGATGACGAGGAAGAGGTTGGCGCCGGTGGCCTCGGCCAGCAGCCCCCGGTGGTCCAGCAGCAGCGCGTCGTCGTAACCGGCGGCCTCGGCCTCGTCACGGGCGAGGGTGCAGATGTTGTACAGCGATGCCGCCTTGGCGTGCACCGGCGCGGTGTCGGGCGCCGGGCGGCGCCAGCGGGAGGTGCCGAGGCGGATGCCCTCCTCCTGGGTCGCGTCCCCGAAGAGCCGCGGCCACTCCCAGGTGGCGATGGCGACGTGGACGCGGTTGCCCGTACTGGACACGCTGAGCTGCTCGCCGCCCCGCCAGGCCACGGGCCGGACGTATCCGTCGGTGATGCCCTGCCTGCGGACGAGTTCCCTGCCGGCCTCGGCGAGTTCGGGCACCCCGAACGGGATGGCGAAGCCCAGGGCGCGTGCGGAGGTGTGCAGCCGCTCGGCGTGCTCGGTGAGTTTGAAGATGGCGCCGTCGTAGACGCGCATCCCCTCGAAGACGCCACCGCCGTAGTGCAGCCCGTGGGAGAGGACGTGCAGGGTCGCGTCGCGCCAGGGCACGAAGGCGCCGTCGTACCAGATGACGCCGTCACGGTCGTCGAAGGGGAGGGAGGTCATCGGCCACCTTCCGGGGCGTACTCGATGCGGATGGCGGTCTCCAGCGCGCGGTGGAACTCCTCGGCCTCGGCGGTGGTGGCGTGCCGGGACAGGACGAACGCCGGGTATCCGGTGAAGTCCGGGTAGGGGCGCACCACGTCGCCGGGGAAGAGCATCTGCACGATGTGGTCCACCCGGGGGTCGGCGCGCAGCTCGTCCAGGCCGTGGATCGCGGTGATCCGCCCCGAACCGCCGCACGGCACGATGTAGTTGGCCGCCGCGCCCGTGGCGGCGGGCGGGCGAGCGGAATCGAAGGAACGTGGCGGCAGCCCGGCGGCGATGCGCAGCGCGTCCGCGGCGAAGTCCCGCCCGGTGACGTTCCGGACGATGTACTCCGAGACCCCCGAACCGCCGATGCGGGCCCCCAGCTCCAGCAGGTACGGCCGGTCGCCGCGCAGCCGCAGTTCGGTGTGGGTGGGCCCGTCGGCGATGCCGAGGGCCGCGTGTGCGGCGGTGACTTCGTGCCGGATGGCGTCCCGTACCGCCTCGGGCAGGACGGCCGGGGCGCGGTAGACGCTCTCCTCGAAGTAGGGGCCCTCGGGCTCGCCCTTGTAGCCGATGCTGCACACCGTCACCTCACCGCGGTGGGCGAGGGATTCCACGGCGAATTCGGGCCCGTCGAGATACTCCTCCACGATCAGGCCCCGGGCCTCGCCCAGCTTGCCGCGGCAGACCTGCCCCACCTCCTCGACCACGGCCTTCAGCTCGTCCGGGTGTTCCGCTTTGGTGACGCCGAGGCTGGAGAAGCCGTGCGCGGGCTTGACCACGACGGGAAAGTCCAGGTGCGCGGCCTCCTCCCAGGCGGAGGGGTCCTTCAGGCCCACGAAGCGGGGCACGTTGAGCCCCGCCGCGGCCAGCCGTTCCCGCATCACCCGCTTGTCCTGCGCGCCGAGCGCCGCGTCCCGCCCGATGCCGGGCAGCCCGAGGAGTTCGGCGGCCTCCGCGACGAACGGCACGGCCGGGTCGTACAGGGTGCAGATGCCCTGGAACGGAGTGGCCTCGTGCACCTGCCGCAGCGTGGCCAGCGCTCCCGCGCGGTCCCCGTCGATGTCCAGGCGCAGCACGTCGGCCACGGCCGGGGGCAGCCGGTCCGCGGTCACGGTCTCGTCGGGGCGGGGGACCAGGATGAGGCGGATGCCCGCGCGCTCGGCGCTGTCGAAGACCCAGGGCAGCGTCGTCCGCTGGTACACCAGGACGACGCGGGGCTGCTGTGTGCTCACGATGTTCCTCGTATCTGTGGTACTCCGGCTCCTTCGCCGGTGTCGTCGGTCGTGCCGGACCCGGTGGCCGGGGTCTGCGCCCGGCGGGAGCCGCCCACCGTCAGCCACACCCCGGCCGAGCAGGCGACGATCAGGACGAGCACCAGCGGACCGGGCGCGCCCGCCCACCCCAGCGCCCATTCACCGAGGCGGATCAGGAACGGCACCACCAGGGCCACGGCGGAGGTGTGCAGCGGGCCCTTGCGCAGGATGAGTTCGTGCGAGATGAGGAAGACCGGGGCGGTGAGCCCCGCGCCGAGCAGCGCCACCCCGCCCCAGTCGGCCGCCGTGACGCCGCCCATCGGCACGAAGACGGCCGTCGTCAGCCCCAGCATGACGGCGCCCGCCCCGGTGATGGCGGGCAGCGCCGCCAGCGGTGAGATGTCGGCCATGCGCTGCCGGTAGACATAGCCGTAGAGCGCGTACGTGAACGTGCCGCCCAGCGCCAGCAGGACACCGGCCGACAGGGTGGCCCCGTCCGCCGCCGCGTCGCCGCCCGCCCCGTCCGCCACCGCGTAACCGCACGCCGCGGCCACCGCGAGCAGGGTGCCGCACACCTTGCGGACGGTCCCGCGCTCGCCGAAGGCCACGATGCCGATGACGAACGTCACGCACGGCAGCAGCGAGACGATCAGGCCCACCCGGGAGGCGCCGATCCGGCCGATGCCGAGCAACGTACCGGAGTAGTACGCGAAGAACCCCAGGAACGCCAGCAGCACGAACCCGCCCGGGCGGCCGAACCCCTTCCGCACATCCGGCCAGCTGCGCGGGCGGAGCGCGGCGATCGCCGAGATGGCCAGGAAGCTGGCCGCCGTACGGCCGCTCGCCACGGCGAGCGCGGGAACACCGTCGACCAGCCGGGCCGACATCAGCCAGCCCGCGGCGAGCAGCAGCACCATGAGCACCGACAGGGCGGGCACCACCAGCGGGCCGCCCCCTCGGCGCGGCTCGGGGTCGCCCCTCACCACTGCGCGAGGCCGAACGTCAGTGGCGGCAGCCGGTCCAGGCTCTGCTTGGCACGCAGCAGCACCCGCTGGTCCTCGGTGAACCGGTAGCGCTGCTTGGCCTCCCCGGCGGGCAGATAGGTGCGTACCAGGGCCTTGGCGGCGGCCCGGTACTCGTCGTCGGTGGTGACCTCGGACTCCAGCTTCTCGACCGTGGTGACGTAGTCCCGCAGCGCGGTCACGGTGGCGTCCCGGTCCAGGCGCAGCAGCCCGCCGTCACGTACGGAACCGGTCAGCGCGCCCCGCTCGCGCAGCCAGGAGTAGAGGAAGACACCGGTGCCGGAGTCGAAGTTGCGGGTGGCATCGTCGGCCTGCGGGTAGCGGAAGACACGTTCCAGCAGAATCATGGCGATCTGCTCCTCGGCGTACGGGACTTCGCCGTCGGCGCAGGACAGCGCGGTCTTCGCGTCCACCTTGATCTCTTCGAGCAGGCCGACGAACCAGTTCATCTTGAGCGAGATGTGTTCGTCGAACGGCCACAGCCCCTGGTAGTGCATGCGGTCGTGCAGATAGCCCCACAGGGCACGGGCCTCGTAGCACACGTCCGGGGCCAGCCCGGTGGAGGCGCGGGGTATGGAGTCCGGGGTCAGGACGGCCGCCGCGCCCGGGAGCGCGTAGGTCGCGTGGATGGCGCGCATCTTGTTGAAGAAGAACATGGCGTACGGCTGGTCGGTGATCTTGTCGTGGGCGGCCACGTTCTCCGGGAAGACCACCAGGCAGTTGCCGTGGGCGAAGCCGTCGCTGCCGGTGATGAGGATCAGGGACTGGCAGTTGTTCTTGGGGTGCGGGTGGGTGACGGCCAGGCCGGGCAGCGCGTCGGGCTCCTTGCGCAGCGCGTAGAAGCAGTCCAGCCGCTTGCCGACGGGCGGCGCGCTGTTGGTGGTCTGGAGCGGCGCGAGGAAGAAGACCACGCCCCCGTCCTCGGGCGGGCGCAGCGCGTCCCGGGAGCGGGCGAAGTGGGGCGGGGTGTCCAGCCCGGCGTCCAGCCACCCGGCGACGTCGGCGTCCAGGGCGTCGGCCTGGTGCCCCAGCCCGTTGCGCCGGTACCAGGCGCACGCCTCGTCCTTGATCCGGGTGAGCAGCGCAACGTCGTCCGCCGTGGGGGCGGTGACCGTGCCGTCGTCGGCCTGGCGCGCCCGGAAGCGGTTGACCTGCGGTATGAGCGATTCCGTCAGGGGCCGCGCCTCGGCCAGGTGCGCGGGGCTCAGGGGTGCCTGGGCGGTCACAGCGACACCGCCCCCGCAGCCAGCGGCTCCCCGGCCCCGGCGTCCACGCTCAGGACCTGGTGGACGGTGAAGACCATGGGGACCGGGCCGAAGTCGCGGAGGACCCGCAGTCCGTGCCGCTCGGCGGCCACGATCGTGGTGATGCAGCCCTCGACCTTCCCGGCGGCGCAGTCGATGGCGGCCTGCGAGTTGCTGAGCACCTCGTGGACCTCGGCCGAGTCGGGGACGAGCCCCCTGGGTGCCGGATGTGAGGCGACGGTGGCGGGGACCGGCGTTCCCGCGGAGGCGAGCACCATGTTGTGCGTCGGCATGATGAAGCTGTCCACCATCCGTAACCGGTGGAGGTTGCCGAAGACCAGGGTGTGCAGGGCCGGGTAGACGGCGCAGGCGGTCAGGGCGTGCTGCCCGTCGGCCGGTACGGCTTCCAGGGCCGATTCGATGGAGGAATGCAGATGAACCGTTCCCTCAACGCCGCGTCTGCGCAGCCATTCGTGTGAGGCGGCCTCCAAGTTGGTCCCGTGCGGACCGAGTGTGTGCAGGTTGCGGACACGGTCCGGCCCGGCATGGATATGCCGCATGGTCTCCCCATGTTCTGTTCTTGTTCTGGTGGTTCCCGATCGGCTTCGACGGGTGCTTCGTTGAAGCTGAGAGGATGAAAACAGGAGCAAACGGCAATAAACAAGGGTTTTCTGTAAAACATTCCACATGGCGAGATCCGATGCCTGTTCGAGGATGTTATTCGGCCAACTGGTCCTCCAGGTAACGGAACTAGATATTCCGCCTCTCGCCGATCCCTCTCCCCGGCTCCCTCTGCCCCGCCTCCTCCGCTCCGAGGGGCGTTGTCAGTGGGCGCACGTATGTTCATTCGTGCCGCGCCGCTGTGGTGCGGAACTACCCCTGTGTGCAGAGGAGATGGCGCGTTGTCCGATTGGGAGAGGTCGAGTACGGCGCGGGTGATCCCGTCCGCACGGCCGCGCAAGCTCGCCAAGGTCCCGTTCGTCGAATTGGCCGACGGACGCCTCCAGGGCGTGGTGTCCAGCGGCTCGGACATCGGGCGGGTCTATGTCTCGTCCGTCGCGGCCGGTACGTACGCGTTCGCTTGCAGCACCAACAACAACCGCCCCTGCGGGGGCGCGCGCGGCTCGTACTGCAAGCACATCATGGCCCTGATCAGCGAGGCGGTGCTCCAGTACGGCGCCGAGCGCGTCGCCCGCTATCTGAAGGTCGAGACCGCGGACGGGCAGCCCACCGCGCTGTCCATCGCCGCAGATATGACCGACACCCATCCTTCGCAGGCGGGCTCCCAGGCCGCCGCGGCGGTCTTCAGCCGCTTCCTGCGCCATCTGACCTACCTCGAACTGGCCCCGGTCACCGCGCCGTTGCCGGAGATGCAGTGGTTCCCGTCGACCAGGGCGGTGGCCTGATGCGCGCCGATCTGCTCGCCGAACCCATTGCCGACCTCGACTCGGCCCTGGCCGCCGTCGACGCCTTCGACCAGGCACTCGTCACCGGTCTGCTCCGCCCCCAGCTCGGCCGGGCCACCGGCCTGACGGATCTCGCCCAGGCCGTCGCGGGCACGCCGCTGGCCGCCCGGGTCGCCGAGGCGGCGGAGAAGGCGGCGGCCGGAGCGGCGGGCGAGGACCACTTCGTCGCCCTCGCCGCCGCCCGCACCGCACTGCTGGGGTCCGTCCACGACGCGCTGATGACCCGGATCGAGGAGGCGACCGCCCGGCCCCGCGCCGAGGAGACCGCCACTCTCCCTGCGCCCGGCGGGCAGGAAGCGGTGAACCTGCGCGCCGCCGCCCGTTCCTGGCTGTCCGACCTGGCGCGCTCCGGATGGCAGGGCATCGACCACGACGTGGTCTCCGGGGCGGCGCAGATCGTCTCCGCCATGCTTCCGGACCCGGCCCTGCGGCGCCTGGCGACGCTCCTCGACGGCTTCGCCGCCGAACTCGCCGCGTCCTGCCCCGGCGCCGCCCTGGACCGCGTCCCGGCGCGCCGATGGGCGGACCTGTGGGCGCGGGCGCTGCTGCTGACGCTGCCCGGTGCGGCCGACGCACCCGCGACCGGCGCGGTCACCGGCCGTCTCCTGCCCCTCGGCGTCGATGTGCAGGAACACGCGACGGCGGCACAGGCCCAGGTCCACGCGGTGTTCGAGCCCGCCGACGGCGGGGCACCCCGCCTGGTGCGCGCCAGCGTGTCGGTCCCCAAGCCCGATACGGTCGTCGGCGTCGGCGTCTGGCAGCTGCTGCGGCCGCACATGTCGCTCCTGGCGGCCGTCAGCGAGGGCCGCTCGATGGATCTCACCGACATGCCGGTCACTGCCGAGGGCGACCTGCTCTGGAGCGACGCGTACGCACGTCAGGGCGAGCCCGCCGACCCCTTCGCCACCGCCCGCGTCGCCCTGCCCACCGCCGCCGACGCACCGACCGTGCCCCTGGACCGGCATCCGGCGCGCATCGCCGTCCCCGTCTTCCTGGAGCGCTACGACTCCCAGAAGGGTGACGACGCGCTGACGTTCACCGTCGCCGGACACCCTCTCGCCGTCGACACCGACCGCATTCCGACCGCCGGTCCGCTCACCCCCGAGACCGTCGTGGGGTCGAGCGCCTGCATCGGGCTGCTCCGCTGGGACGCCGGGGCGTATCGCGTCCAGCCCCTGGCCGTCGAGAAGACGGTGCGGAAGAAGGCGGTCGTCCTGCACGCCGGGGGATGGGCCGGGGGTACGACCGACAAGGCCGGAGTCAAGGCCGAGAAGGCCGCCACCGAAGCGGTGGCCGCGCTGCGGGAACGGGCCGGGAGGCTGCTGCGGACATGACGGAGCACACCACCGAACACACCGACCCGCACACCACCGAGCACACCGACCGACAGGCCACCGAGCACACCGACCACACCGACTCGCACGCGGCTCATGACAACCGCCGTCAGGTCCTGTACTGGCGGCTGCTCGCCCGTCTCTTCGACGCCGAGGAGCAGGCCACCCTGGAATCGGCGAGCCTCGCCGTCGTGGAGGACATCGGACTGCCGTCCGCCCTGCTGGACCCCCAGGCCTCCGTCGACTCGATCGTGCAGCGCCACCCGGAGCTGGCCGCCGAGTTCGACGGTCTGATGGCGATCGACCCCGGCGACGACGGAGGACGCGACCGGGCCGCCGAGGTACGGCGCGCGGCGCTCGCCTCGAAGGTCCTGCTCAACGTCTTCGCCCGCGGCTCCGGCACGGTCACCGCCGGACAGCTGGCGCGCTGGCAGTCCGACGCGGGCTGGCTGGAGCGCGCCCTGGGCTGCAAGCCCGGCGAGCTGCGCGGGGGCCGCTCGGCCGGGAATTCCGGCGGGCACCCCGGTGGCTCTTCCGCCGGGCAGTCCGGCGGAAGGGCGGCGGGCGGGCCGGGCGTCAGCCCGACCGGCACCGGCGGCCCGGGCGTGACGCCCGACCTCAGCCGGCTCATCCCGGAGATCGGCCCGGAGCTGGGCGCACTGGAGGCCGACCTGGTCAAGCGGATGCGTCTGCGCGAGGTGCTGGCCGACCCCCAGCTCGCCGCGCAGCTGACCCCGAGCATGTCGCTCATCGAGCAGCTGCTGCGGGACAAGGACAACCTCTCGGGCGTGGCCCTGGCCAACGCCAAGGCGCTGATCCGCCGCTTCGTCGACGAGGTCGCCGAGGTGCTGCGCACCCAGGTGGAGAAGGCGACGGTCGGCGCCTTGGACCGCTCCGTCCCGCCCAAGCGGGTGTTCCGCAACCTCGACCTCGACCGCACGATCTGGAAGAACCTCACCAACTGGAGCCCGGAGGAGGAGCGGCTGTACGTCGACCGCCTCTACTACCGGCACACCGCCCGCAAGACGACGCCGCAGCGGCTGATCGTCGTCGTGGACCAGTCGGGCTCGATGGTCGACTCGATGGTGAACTGCACCATCCTGGCGTCCATCTTCGCCGGGCTCCCCAAGGTGGATGTCCACCTGATCGCGTACGACACCCAGGCGCTCGACCTGACGCCGTGGGTCCACGACCCCTTCGAGACGCTGCTGCGCACCAACCTCGGGGGCGGCACCGACGGCACGGTCGCCATGGCACTGGCCCAGCCGAAGATCGCCGAGCCTCGCAACACCGTCGTGGTGTGGATCTCCGACTTCTACGAATGGCGGAGCGAGCCGCTGTTCGAGAGCATGGCCGCCATTCACCGCTCGGGGGCCAAGTTCATCCCGGTCGGCTCGGTGACCAGCTCCGGACGCGGCAGCGTCAACCCGTGGTTCCGGGAGCGCTTCAAGGATCTCGGTGCGCCGGTGCTCTCCGGCCACATCCGCAAGCTCGTCCACGAACTCAAGACGTTTCTCGCCTAGTTCGCCGCTCACTGAGTTTCCCGCTCGCCTACTTTCCTGCTCGCCTACCTTCCCGCTCCGACCTGCTCAGAAAGGCCCTGTGATGTCCGACCTGTTGCGCGCCCCCGCCGAGATCAAGTACGCCGAGGAGCTGGACTGGCTGGAGTCCATCGACGACAACCCCAAGCCCTTCTCCTGGCGTCTGTCCCCGAAGATGATCCGCGTGTTCATCCTGGGCTCCGAGCGCTCCGACGGCCTGGACCGGGAGATCGCCCAGAAGTGGTTCGGCGACCGCAGTTTCGTCGAGCGCTCCATCGTCACGCTGGCCTCCGACCGCGGCCTGCTGCTCATCGGCGACCCCGGCACCGGAAAGAGCTGGCTGGCCGAGCTGCTGTCCGCCGCGATCTCGCGCAACTCCACGCTGGTCGTGCAGGGCACGGCCGGCACCACCGAGGACCACATCAAGTACTCCTGGAACGTGTCCATGGTCATCGCCAAGGGTCAATCGCGGGAGTCGATGATCCCCTCGCCGATCATGACCGCCATGGAGAGCGGCGCGATCGGCCGATTCGAGGAACTCACCCGCTCCACCAGCGATGTCCAGGACGCGCTGATCTCGATCCTGTCCGAGAAGTACATCTCCGTTCCCGAACTGGACAGCGACGGCATCGTCTTCGCCAAGCCCGGTTTCTCGATCATCGCCACGGCCAACAGCCGTGACCGGGGCGTCAACGATCTGTCCTCGGCCCTCAAGCGCCGCTTCAACTTCGTCCGCATCCCGGTGATGACGAACAAGAAGAGCGAGGCGGAGATCGTCCGCTTCCGCACCGAGGAGCTGCTGCGCCGCCACCAGATCGAGCTGGATGTGCCGCCGACGCTGCTCGACGTACTGCTCCAGAGCTTCGCCGATCTGCGCGCTTCGGCGGCCGCGGCCGGAAGCGACGACGAGAAGCTGGAGTCCGCGCTGTCCACAGCCGAACAGATCGGTGTGCTCGAGGACGCGATCCTGCACAGCAATTTCTTCGGCGAGCGCGCCCTGACCGCCCACACCCTCGCCACCTCGCTCGTCGGGTCGCTGGCCCGGCGCGAGCCCGAGGACCTGGCCATCCTCAACAAGTATCTGCACGGTGTCGTGGAGCCGCGCAGCAAGGACGAGGGCGGATCCTGGCCGGAGTTCCTCGAGGGCGGCCGCGACGCGATCGCCACCCTGTCATGAGCGGCACCCACCAGGGGACCTTCGAAGCGCTGCGCACGCAGCTGCGGGAGGCCGCCGCGACGTTCGCCGACGGGCCCGACGCCCTGGAGGGCATCCTGCTCGGCCTCGTCGACGACGTCGACCGCGCGGCGGGCGAGCCACTGGAGATCTTCCCCGTCTGCCACCACTCGCCCGCCTCGGCGATCGCGATGGCCCGCCGTCTGCGCCAGAAGCAGCCGAAGGTCGTGTACCTGGAGCTGTGCGAGGACATGGCGCCGCTGCTGACCGAACTACGCAATTGCAGACTCCCGGTGGCGGTCCAGGCGTTCGCCACCGACGTCGACGGCTTCCCGCCCGAATGGTCTCCGCTGTCGGTGGTCGCACCGGTCACCGAGGCCTCGGCCGAGTACCAGGCGATCGCCTACGCGCTCGACACCCCCGGAGTCGAACTGGTCCTCGTCGACCGTTCCTCGGACCACGTCTTCCAATGGGACGCGCGCGGAATACCGTCCGACGAGCCCGCCGCCGACGTGGGGGAGCCGGACGCGTCCGCCGCCGACGAAGAGGCCGCGCTGCACGGCGACGCGGTCGGCGTGGAGATCGGCGACCTGCGGCCGCGCTTCGCGGAACTGGAGGAACACCTGCTGCGCCACGGCAAGGTGCGGCACTGGTCGGAGTGGTGGCACCAGTACGTCGAACTGCCGCTCGGCGACGGCGACCACGACACCTACCGCCAGGTCATGTTCCTGATCGGCAGCCTCTTCCGGCGCCTCGCCCCCGGCGACCCACACCGGGTGCGCGTGGATGAGGACCGCGAGCGCTACATGTGGACCAGGATGCGCGAGCACCTGGCCGCGACCGGCACCGATCCCGCGGACTGCCTCTACGTTTGCGGCGCCTTCCACGCCGCCAGCCGCGTCGAGGAGTTCGGCGTCCACGGCGCGGACACCTATCGGATCAGCCCGCGCACGGCCACCACATGGCAGTACGGCCTGATCCCGTCCAGCCACGCGGCGATCGAGGCTCAGTTCGGCCTCGCCGCCGGTTCGGTGTCGATCGCCGCCACGGTCTGGGCGAAGAACGTCAAGCGCACCCGCGTGGAGCCGTACCGCCTGGAGGGCCAGGCGGGCCAGACGGACGCGCAGAAGACCAAGGCGCAGAAGGCCAAGGCACAGAAGGGCAAAGCGCAGAAGACCGCGCCCGCCACGGCTCCCGCGCCCGCCACCCCGCAACCGGCCTCCGACAGGCTGACCGGCTTCCTGCGGCAACCACCCGTACTGGACCGGCTGGACGAGACCGAACTGCTCGGCTGGTCGGTGGAGATCGTGCGCGCCGCCCGCCGGAACGGCTACCTCGCCTCCACCGCCGACGCCATCGCGGTGTTCGAGACGTCGATCCTGCTGGCCGGGATGCGCGACCGGGCCAAGCCCACCCCGTACGACTTCCAGGACGCGGCCGTCACCTGCATCGAGAAGGACACCGTGCCCGGTCGGCGCGATGTGCGCCGCCTCGTGGAGATCATGATGGGTGGCGACCGGATCGGAAAGGTCGGCTACGACGCGCTGCCACCGCTGGCCCGCGACGTGCACGACCGGCTCGCGCCGCTGAACCTCAAGCTCCAGCAGCGCGGTGTGCAACGGGCGCTGCTGGACATCGCCTCCCGGCCGGAGCTTCAGCAGTGCTCCGACGTGCTGTGGATCCTGCGCTACCTCATGCCCCACGGCACCGCCCGCCCGATCATGGGCGAGCGGACCCTGGGGGAACGGCCGATCCAGGAGTCATGGGACGTGGCGCTGGGCACCCACCAGCGTGCGCTCATCGAGCTGGGCTACGAGGGCGTCAGCATCGAGCAGGTCCTGGAGCAGCGCCTCCGCCGCACGGCGTACGACCCCCAGGCCACCGCGGCGACCGTCCTCCGAGCCGTCGAGGACGCGACGCTGTACCTGCGTAGCCGCCGTCTCGCCGACGAACTGGGCACCCGCGCCCTGGAGGTGCTGTCGGCCGAGCGCAGCGTCGACGGGGCGCCGGAGGTGCTGCGCCGGGTGCGGCGGCTGCTGGCGTACTACCGCACCAGCGAGCCGGTGCTGCCGCCGTGGATCGAGTCCTTCGTCACGACCGGATACGCGCACTACTGCACCCTGCTGCCGACGGCGTTCACCGACGACGACGCCACCGTCCGCCAAGTGGCGGCGATGCTGGGCTTCCTGTTCAGCATGGAGAGCCTGGCGCTCTCGCTGGGGTGCGACCGCACCCAACTGGAGCTGGCCGTCGCCCAGTCGCATCCGCGGGACCCGTCGAAGACGGCGCTGCTGTGGGCGGCACAGCAGCAGCTCGGACACCTCTCCCGCACGGACCTTCGGGCGCGGTGCGACGAACTGCTGGCCAACCCCATGGTGCTGCCCGCGTATCCGCGCTACCTCAGCGGCTTCGTCCACGCGCTGGAGCCCGTCCCGGGCCTCACCGACTTCGTCGTGGAGGCGGTGTCGAGCGCCTTCGCACGGCTGCCGGACACGGTGCTCCTGCCGTGGCTGCCGACCCTGATCACCACCCTGCGATCGGGCGGCGCCGAACTGGCCCCGCTGCTCATCCGCGAGGCCGGACGGATCTTCCCCGGCCGTCTCTCGGCGCTGGACGCGTGGGTGCCGCCGTGGCAGGCACAGCCGGAACCGGAAGCCACGCCATCCGCGGCGCACGCGGACGGCAACCGGCGCAGTGCGCTGCTCGCCGCCCACCCGGCGACGTGCGACGCGGTGGCGAACCTGCTGGGCTGCGACGGGACATGGGCGACTGCGGACTCCCACCACCCGGCGGGCGCGGCACTGGCCGGTCGCCATCCGGATACGGCCGTGGCCTTGGAGGCGCTGCTGACCAGCGCGTGATTTTTCACCTGACAGATCATCGCGGGGAGCGTTACGCTCCCCGCGATGACTCATTCTGTAGACAGATTGGGGGTCCCGTCCGCGCAAGGTGAGTGCTGATGCTCACCGACACCGCGACGGGATACTGCTGCCTTTTCTTCCGGCGCCTTTCCTTCTGGCGGCGCGTGCGGGAGTTCGCCGTGCCGCCGTCCATGATCGAGACTGCGACCGCCCGCCGCCGCAGGCTTCGACGTCGACATCCATCCGCGTTCCGTGGCGCGTACCCACGGCCGGGAACTCGCGGCCCGGGTGCGGGACGACCTCCGCCATCTGGCGCCCGACCTGTTGCGCTGGCACATGCCGAGGATCGCCGCCCCTGACGGACTGCTGCGCCCCGGCCTGACCATCGCCCTCGCGCGCTACGACGCTCCGGGGCGCGATGGCACCGGCCCCGTCCACCTCGTCGCCCGGACGCCGCCCGCCTGGGCGGATGCCGGGCAGCGCATCAGCCTCGCGCTGTGGGACGGATCCCGCTCCGGCCGTCATCCGCATGCCGGGGCCGGTGCCGCCGGGCCGTCGCTGTGCCGTCCACCGGGGGGCGGCCGAGGCGCGGCTCGTGCTCCACGCCGAGGGCGCGTCCGCCGATGCCGTCCTCGTACGGCTCGGCGGCCGCCACCGGCTGGTCCTGGACCTCGCCGCGGATGGCGCGGACCACGCAGGCGACCCGAGCGCTGCCGGGCCGCTCGCCACGTTGCCGATCCTGCCCGACGCGGCGACCTGGGTCCTGCCGAACCTGGAACTGCTCCGCACCGGCCCGTCCCGGCTCCCGGACCGGGCAGGACAGCCGCGCCTGGTGGAGTGCCGGGGAGCCCGGCACCGGATCGGCCTGGTCAACGGGGTGTTGGCGCCGCTGGACCACGCCCCGGCCGACATCCGGCGCGAGGAACTGCTCGCCGCACTCACCGGCACGCCGCTTCCCTGTCTCCAGGCCGTCGATGAGGCCCACCGCCATCCGGACTGCCTCGCCGGGGTCCGCGAACGGCTGGACCACGGCGACACCGCCGGTGCGCTGGCCGTCGTCGAAGGGCTGCTGGGCCCCGACGCACTGCTGCGCGACGGTGCGCTGCGGGACGAACTGGACGCGGCCGCGCAGCGCCGCCCGCGCCCGTCCCTACCTGGCGACGGCGCTGTTCGCCCTGCACACCGTCGAGTCGCGGCAGGTACCGACGATGGCCGTCGACCGGCACTTGCGGTGCTGCGTGTCCCCCGCGTTCGTGGACCGGACACCCGTCGAGGAACTGGCCGCCGTGTGGGTGCACGGGGTGTCCCAACTGCTGCGCGACCACTACGGGCGCGGCGACCGGGTCGCGCGGGAGCGCGGGCTGACCGGTCCCGCGGAGCGGCTGCGGATGAACATCGCCGCGGACTGCGAGATCAACGACGATGTGTTCGGCGACGGGCTGGTCCGTCCCGAAGGCGCCGTCGACCCCGCGTTCCTGACGCTGCCCGAAGGGGAGCTGATGGAGGACTACCTGCGGCAGTTCCGGCTCGGGCCGCCCACCCAGAGCATGGCGTGGCTGGACTGCGGGACGCGGTCCGGTTCCGGGTGGCGCAGGGCATCACCGCCCGTCCGGGCAACGCGCCGAAGGGGTGGCAGCGGTGGGCGGAGGAGGCGTTCCACCCGCCGCAGCCGTGGCGCGAGTTGCTGGGCGCGGCCGTCCGCTCGGCGGCCTCCGGGCCCGGCGCGGGCGAGGGCCCGTCGCGGCGCTCGGCCGCCGTGGCAGGCGCCGTACTGCCGAACCTGCGGCGGCGGCCGCCCCGGGTCTCGGTGGTCATCGACACCTCCGGCTCGGTCAGCGACAGCGAACTGGGCAGCGCGCTCCTCGAGGTCGCCGCCATCTCCCGTGCCGCGGGCGGCCGCCGCGACCTGGTCAGCGTGCTGCCGTGCGACGCGGCGGCCGACACGGTGCACCCGCTGTGCCGCGCCGAGGGAATACCCCTCGTGGGCGGCGGGGGTACGGACCTCCGTACGGGCTTCGCCCGGGCCCTGCGGGCACGCCCCCGCCCCGATGTCATCGTGGCCCTCACCGACGGCCAGACATCCTGGCCGGGTACCCGACCGCCGTGCCGGACGGTGGTGGGTCTCTTCCCCCGCCACCGGGCAACCCGGTCATGGGACGAGGACAACCCGGATTACGTGCCGGATACGCCACCCGACTGGGCGCGCGTGGTGGCCATCGGGGAGTGAGGCCAAATGGATGGTTCTGCTCGCCGAGGTGGAGGAGTACACCCGGTCGCTCGGGGAACCCCGTTGAATACTTTAAGTTGCCTGACTTCGGTGATCGGAAGCGATTGACCATGGTGGTAGTAGAGCGATCCGAGCTTCCCGCGGAGCATCTCGTTTCTCCGGTCAATTCACACAATGAATGGGATCCGCTGGAGGAAATCATCGTGGGCCGCCTCGACGGCGCGACGATCCCCTCCAGCCACCCCGTGGTGTCCTGCAACCTCCCCCGGTGGGCGGCGCGGTGGCAGGGGCTCGCCTCCGGCATCAAGTATCCGCGCAAGCTCATCGAACCGGCGCGGGAGGAACTCGATCAGTTCATCGCTCTCCTGCGGTCCCTCGGCGTCACGGTCACGCGCCCGGACGCGGTCGACCACAGGAAGCGCTTCGGCACTCCCGACTGGTCGTCGCGCGGTTTCTGCAACACCTGTCCGCGCGACAGCATGCTCGTGATCGGCGACGAAATCATCGAGACACCGATGGCATGGCCGTGCCGGTATTTCGAGACCCATTCCTATCGCCCGATTCTCAAGGACTACTTCCGCCGCGGCGCACGCTGGACGGCGGCGCCCAAACCACAGCTCACCGACGCGCTGTTCGAGCCGGATTTCCGTACCCCGGAGGACGGCGAACCGATGCGCTACATCCTCACCGAGTTCGAGCCGGTGTTCGACGCGGCGGATTTCGTCCGGGCGGGGCGTGACCTGTTCGTCCTGCGGAGCAACGTCACCAACTGCATGGGCATCGACTGGCTGCGCCGTCACCTCGGTCCCGAATACCGCATCCACGAGATCGAGAGCCGCTGCCGTACGCCCATGCACATCGACACGACGTTCCTCGTGCTGGCGCCGGGAAAGGCGCTGGTCAATCCCGAATACATCGATGTCGACCGCCTGCCCGACCTTCTGAACTCATGGGACATCCTGATCGCCCCCGAACCCGACCGGATCGAGGAACGCCTGCTCAGGCTGACCTCGATGTGCGGCAGGTGGCTCAGCATGAACATCCTCATGGTCGACGAAAAACGGGTCATCGCCGAGCGCCACCACACCGACATGCTGCGCGCGCTCGAAGGCTGGGGGTTCGAGCCGATCCCGTGCGACCTGCTGCACTACGCGCCGTTCGGCGGCTCCTTCCACTGCGCGACGCTCGACGTCCGGCGCCGCGGCACGCTCGAATCCTATTTCCCCTGAGCGACCCGCTCAGCGACCCGCCCGGATGTCACACTCCGGCGGTCTCCCTTGTCACACCTCCAGAAGACACGACCAACGGATACGACAAGAGGAGCGCCTGCCATGGCCCGGATCTCGCTCACCCCGCCCAACACCCTGCTCAACCGCATCGGTGCCTGGTACTCCCGGCGCACCTACGGCAAGGCGCTCGACCCCGGGCTGGCCCTCGGACACAACGCGCGGGTGCTGCTCACCTATGTGCGGCAGGAGCGCGGCGCCGCCAAGTGGAACCGCCTCGACCGGAGCCTCAAGCACCTCGCCGTCATGGCCACGGCCACCAGGATCAACTGCTCGTGGTGCATGGACTTCGGACACTGGGAGGCCGACGTCCTGGGGCTGCCCATGGACAAGATCTCCAAGGTCCCGCAGTGGCGCGACCACCAGGAGGACTTCACCGAGCTGGAGCTGCTCGTCCTGGAGTACGCCGAGGCCATGACCGAGACTGAGCCCCGCGTCACCGACGAGCTGGCCGCCGTCCTGGTCGAACGGCTCGGTGAGGCCGCGTTCGTCGAACTCACCGCCATGGTCGCCCTGGAAAACTACCGTTCGCGCGTCAACAGCGCCTTCGGCCTGACCAGCCAGGGCTTCTCGGACGCCTGCGAGGTACCGTCGCGGACGTGATCGACGCAACCACCTTTGAACACCACCGAGGCATGCTGTTCGGCATCGCCTACCGCATGCTCGGCAGCGTCGCCGACGCCGAGGACCTGGTGCAGGACACCTGGCTGCGGTGCAGCCAGGTGTCCACCGCCGTGGACAACCCGGCCGGCTATCTGACCCGTACGGTCACCAACCTCGCGCTCAACCGGCTCACCTCGGCCGCCGCCACCCGCGAGCAGTACGTCGGGCCCTGGCTGCCCGAGCCGCTGGTCACCCAGCCGGACGCCGCCGAGGAGGTGGAGCTGGCCGAGTCGGTCTCGCTCGCCATGCTCGTCGTCCTCGACACCCTGTCGCCCCTGGAGCGCGCGGTCTTCGTCCTCAAGGAGGTGTTCGGCTTCTCGTTCCGGGAGATCGCCGGAATGCTGGAGCGCGGCGAAGCGTCCGTACGGCAGGTGGGTCACCGCGCCCGGTCACACGTCCAGGCCCGGCGGACGCGCTACGACACACCGGCCGAGGTGCGGCGCCAGGTCACCGACGAGTTCCTGGCCGCCTGCATCGGCGGAGACATCAACCGGATGATGGAGCTGCTCGCCCCCGATGTGACGGCGTGGAGCGACGGCGGCGGCAAGGTGAAGGCCGCCCTCCGCCCGCAGCGCGGCGCGGACAAGGTCGCCCGTTTCCTCGCCGCTGTCGCCACCCAGCCGATGGAGGACCCCCGCGTGCACGCGGTCGACGTCAACGGTCGGCCGGGACTGCTGCTCACCGTCGCGGGCCGCCCGGACACCGTCGCCTGCGCGGAGGTCGTCGACGGCCGGATCACGGAGATCCGCATCATCCGCAACCCGGACAAGCTGCGACACCTCTAGCCGCCTCGGCGCATCAGCCCGTCAGCACATCAGCCCAGGTCCAGCCGGTCGGCCAGCCCGGTGGCGGTGAAGGCGGCCACCACGTCGCCGCGGCCCTCGGTGAAATGGGCCCAGCTGTCGCAGTGGACGGGGACGACGCGGCGGGCGTCGAGGATCTTCGCCGCCTCCGCGGCCTGCGCGCTGTCGAGCACGATCAGCGCGCCGTCGTACAGATTGGGGAAACGGGGCGCACCGGCGAAGAGGATGGCGGTGTCCACCGGGGCGAAGCGCCGGGCGATCTCCTCGACCAGGGCGAGCTGTGCGTTGTCGCCGCTGACGTAGACCGTGGGCAGATCCTCGGCGGTCAGGACGAAGCCGACCACCTCACCGGTGGTCGCCTCGACCTCCGCGCGCGGTCCGGGGCCGTGGAGGGCGGGCACGCCGGTGACGGTCACGGTCCCGCCGCCCGGGCGGTCCAGCTCGATCGACTCCCAGTCCGCAAGACCCTTGGCCCGCCCGCCCAGGCGCCGCCCGCCGCCGGGCGTGGTCAGGGTGAGCGGGACGTCGGCGAGCAGGGCGCGGCCGGAGTGGTCGAGGTTGTCGGGGTGCTCGTCGTGGGAGAGCAGGACCACATCGACGCGGCCCAGCTCGGCGGGGCCACCGGCGGCAGGGGCCGTCTTGGTCAGGAACCGGCCGTCGTGCCTCGGGTAGTCGCCGGGGGCGTCGAAGGTCGGGTCGGTCAGGAAGCGCAGTCCGCCGTACTCGAAGAGGGCGGTCGGTCCGCCGAAGACACGGACGGGGAA
Source organism: Streptomyces botrytidirepellens (assembly GCF_003721215.1). Classification (NCBI taxonomy): domain Bacteria; kingdom Bacillati; phylum Actinomycetota; class Actinomycetes; order Kitasatosporales; family Streptomycetaceae; genus Streptomyces; species Streptomyces botrytidirepellens. The sequence continues at coordinate 32,611 of NZ_RIBZ01000023.1, read as the reverse complement.
CCGCTGGTCGGCAGGGCTGGTCGCAGACATGACGAAAAACCTCACGGATAGAGGGGTGTGTATCCGTGAAGTACGGTACGGGTTTCTCACGCATAAAGGCAACCCGTACCATGAGAACCATGAGGGAGACCGAGACAGCCGAACCCGCCGTGCCGCCGGCGCCCGGCGCGGAGCAGCACCCCGCACTCGACTTCGCCAACAGCGTCATCGCCCTCCCCGGCGGGCACCACCTCGACCTCCTCGCCACCCCCGGCGCCGCCGAACAGTGGCTCGTCGACCGCGGCCTCGCCCCCGCCGACACCGGCATGATGGAGCTGTGCGCCAACCTGCTGCGCGCCCTGCGCGAACAGGTCCGGGCGCTCCTCGCCGCCCACACCGCCGACCTGCCCGCCCCCGACGGGGCGCTGGCCGCCGTCAACGACGCGCTCACCCGCGCCCCCGCCGCCTCCCTGCTCCGCTGGGACGCGGCCCGCGGCCTCTACCGCGAGACCGCCCACCCCACCACGCAGATCGTCGAGCACGCCCTCGCGGTCCTCGCCGCCGACACCGCCGACCTGCTGACCGGCCCCGACGCCCCCCGTCTCACCGCCTGCGGCTCCGCCCCCTGCAACCGTTTTCTGCTGCGCACCGGACGCCGCCACTGGTGCTCCACCCGTTGCGGTGACCGCGCCCGCGCAGCCCGCGCCTACGCCCGTCGCACCCGCACCACGACGCACCCCGAACGCTGACGTGTCCCAAGCGTCGCCATTGATGCGCCGTGCTCGGGAAGCTCAGTCGATGAGGTCGAGGGCGGCGGCGATGACGCTGTCGCCGTCGATGCCGTGGTACCGGTAGACGTCGTCGAGGGCACCGCACTGGCCGAACCGGGTCACGCCCAGGGTGGTGACGGGCACCTGATGCACCGTGGCGAGGAAGGCCAGGGTGTGCGGATGGCCGTCGAGCACGGTGACCAGCGGGGTGGCCCGGTCGGCGGGGAAGGCGCGGTCGAGGATCCAGTCCGGGTCCTCGGCGAGGCCACGCCGCGCCTGGAGAGCGCGGAACAGCAGATCCGGGCTGGTCACGCACACCACATCGGCGCCGTGGCCGAGAGCGTCGAGCCGTTCTGCGGCGGCCAGGGCCTCGGGGACCAGGGCGCCCATCGCCGCGATGGTCACCACCGGCTCGTCGTGGCGCCGCAGCCGGTACGCGCCCGCCACCACCTGCCGACGCCGTCGCTCACGCGCCGCGGGGTCGGTGGGCACGGCGGCCAGGGACTGGTCCACCGGCCGGGTGGACAGCCGCAGGTACGCCGAACTCCCCTGCGGCTGACCGAGGTTGCCCAGGGCGGCGAGCAGACACCACTCGGTGTCGATGGCGAAGGCGGGCTCGTACGACACACACCCCGGCTGCTCGATGCCGAGCGACGGAGTGGTGATCGACTGGTGTGCACCGCCCTCCGGGGCGAGCGTGATCCCGGACGGGGTGCCCACCAGGATGGACTGGCCGCCCGCGTACATGCCGAACGACCACGGCTCCAGCGCCCGGTTGACGAAGGGGTCGTACACCACGCCGATGGGCAGCAGCGGCTGACCCCAGCGGCTCCAGGTGGCGCCCAACTCGCCCAGCAGGCCCACCAGGTTGGTCTCGGCGATGCCCAGTTCCACATGCTGTCCGGTCGGCTTCTCCCGCCAGTGCAGGATCGTCTCGGCGTCGTCGGCGAACCAGTCGGTGCCTTCCGTGGCCGACCACACGCCGACCTTGTTCAGCCAGCCGCCCAGGTTGGTGGTCGAGCTGACGTCGGGGCTGACGGTGACGATCCGGCCCGCCGCGTCCGGCGCCCGGCGGGTGAGGTCCAGCAGCGCCCTCCCGAGCGCCTGCTGGGTGTGGCCGGTCCCGGTGGGCACCGGGCGGCCGAGGTCGGCCGGAAGGGCGGGCGGCTGCTGCGGCTCGCGCTCGGGCCTGCGCAGCCGCTCGGCGGCGGCCGCGCACAGCGACGCCTCCGCCGAGCCTTCGGGGAAGAGGGCCCAGGGGCGGTCCAGGTCCGCCCCCAGCCGCTCGGCCAGCGGGCGCATCTGGTCGCCGGTCAGCAGCGAGGAGTGGTTCTGCGGATGGCCCTCGGTGGGCAGCCCGTGACCCTTGACCGTGTACGCGAAGATCACGGTCGGCCGGGTGTCGTCGATGGTGTCGTACGCCTCCAGGAGGGCACCGAGATCGTGGCCGCCCAGGTTGCGCAGCGCGGCGAGCAGCGTGGCGTCGTCCAGTTGCGCGATGAGCCCGGCGATGGGACCGGCGGTGGAGCCGGTGCCGGGCAGCCGCTCGCGCAGCTGGTCGGCGGTGCAGCGCAGCAGCCGCTGGTATTCGGGGTTGCCCATGGCGTCGATGCGCGTGCGCAGGGCCTCTCCGCCGGGCCGGGCGAACAGCTCGCGCAGCAGGTGCCCGTACTTGAGCGTCAGCACCTGCCAGCCGGCGGCCGTGAACATGCCCTGGAGCCGGCCGGCGGCGATGCCGGGCACCACCCGGTCCAGGGACTGCCGGTTGAGGTCGACGATCCACGTGACCTCGCCCAGGGAGGACACCACCGGGTCCTGGACCGCCTCCCAGATCGCCCCCTCGTCCAGCTCGGCGTCACCGAGCAGGGAGTACTGCCGCCCGGTCCCGGCCCCGCCGAAGCGGCCCTCCACATACCGCCGGGCGAGCGCACCCCACAGCGGAGCGGTGGCGCCGATCCCGACCGAGCCGGTGGAGTAGTCGACCCGGTCGGGATCCTTGGACCGGCTGGGGTAGCTCTGGAGTCCGCCGAAGGCGCGAAGAGTCGTCAGGTACGACGCGTCCAGCTCGCCGAGCAGGTAGTTGATGGCGTGCAGCACCGGTGAGGCATGGGGCTTGACCGACACCCGGTCCTCGGCGGTCAGCGTGTGGAACCACAGCGCCGTCATGATCGAGGCCATCGACGCGCTGGACGCCTGGTGGCCGCCGACCTTCAGCCCCGTGGGGTTCGGCCGGACCCGGTTGGCATGGTCGATGATGGCCGTGGAGAGCCACAGCACCCGGCGCTCGACCGCTTCCAGCGTGCCGAGCGTCCCGGGGTGTTCCCTCCCGGCCGGGTCCTTGCCCGGGACGCCCGAGAAGGTCGCGTCCATGACCACGTTGACCACCTCCATGGCCTGGACCTGGCGTCCAGGAATGCTGTGTGATGCGAGAAGTAGACAGAGACCCCACCTTCTGCGCAACATGTCGCCTTCCGGCTGGGCAATCTGCTCACTGCGCCGGGCTGAAAGAGCCCTCGACTGACCAAAGTGCCCAATGACTGCGGAGGTTCAGAGCGGAAGCGCGGCCACGCGCCCCAGGGCTGGGACCACGCGTACGTGCGCTCCGTATCGCCCGTCCGCCAGCGGCGCGGGGCCGTGGTCCCGAGCCAGTCCAGCGGTTCGACGCCGCCGGGCGCCCCGTCGTCCAGCGCCGGCCGGACGGCCGAGCCGAGGTCGGCGTCAGTCTGCGGGGTGCGGGCGACCGGGCCGGCGGAGACGTGGCAGGCCGCCTGCAACTCGCCGTACGAGCGCTCCCACGCATCGTCGAGCACCAGGGCGGGGCGGTGCCCGCCGGGGTGGTGGCGCCAGCGCAGCGCCACCGTCGACACGCCCTCCGGACCCGGCGCGGCGAGCGCCACCCGCAGGGCGCCGTACGGATCCTGGCGCGCCGTCACCTCGGCGCGCCGGGCACGGTCCAGCGGCCCGGCCCCGCCGGTGCGGCGGTGTGCGGGTCCCCGGACGGGCCGTTGATCACATGGACGGAGTCGGGCGGCGGAACGTCGATCACGGACATGGGTACCTCACCCCTTCACCGCGCCGGAGGTGAGCCCCTGCACGATGTGGCGGCTCGCGAAGGCGAAGAGCACCATCGTCGGCAGGATCGTGAACACGGCCGCCGCGGACATCGAGCCCCAGTCGATGTTGAAGCTGGAGATGAATCCGTTGAGGGCCGTGGGGATGGTCTTGTTGGCGTCGCTGTTCATCAGGGTCACCGACAGGAACAGCTCGTTCCAGCAGTTGACGAAGTTGAAGATGAACGCCGCCACGATGCCCGGACGCATCACCGGGAGCAGCACCCGGAACAGCGCCGCGAACCGGGAGAGGCCGTCGATCATCGCGGCTTCCTCCAGCGCGTCGGGGATGTTCTCGAAGAAGCCGCGGAGCATCACCGTGCAGAAGGGGATGCACACGGCGATGTAGACGAGGATGAGCCCGAGCCGGTTGTCGACCAGCTTCAGGTCGGTCATGAGCAGATACAGCGGACCCAGCGCGATGAAGGTGGGGATCATCTGGGTGACCAGGGCGGCCGTCAGCAGCGCGGACTTGGTGCGGAACTCGAAGCGCGCCAGCACGTACGCCGACAGCATCGAGATGGCGGTGGCGACCGCGCCCGCGACGGTCGCGACGATGAGGCTGTTGGTGAGATAGGTCCCGAAGTCGGCCTTGTTGAACAGCTCGCTGTAGTTCTCCAGCGAGAAGTGCTCGGGCCAGTAGGCGAGGGGGAAGGAGAAGATGTCGCCCGGCGCCTTCAGCGACGTGATGGTGATCCAGTACAGCGGGAACACGGTGAAGGCCAGCCACAGCCCCAAGAAGACGATCCGGACGGCCCGGCCGCCCGCGGTCTCTTTGCCGATCACGACCTCACCTCTCGCTTCTCGCGCGTGGCCAGCAGGAAGAACACCGTGAACAGCAGCAGCCCCGCGACCACGAGGAGACCGAGTGCCGAGGCCTTGCCGTAGTCGCCCTGCTGGGTGATCTTGATCATCCAGGTGGTCACGATGTGCGTCTCGTTGTTGGGCCCGCCACCGGTCATCCCGAAGATCAGATCGGGGAAGTTGAAGATCCAGATGACCCGCAGCAGCACGGTGAGCACCAGGGTGACCCGGATGTAGGGGATGGTGATCTGGAAGAGCGTGCGCACCTTCCCGGCCCCGTCCAGCGCCGCGGCCTCGTACAGCTCGTCGGGGACCGACTGGAGCGCGGCCAGGAGCATGATGGCGAAGAAGGTGACGCCGTACCAGGTGTTGGCGATCAGCACGGCGATCATCGCCTTGTGCGGATCGGCCAGCCACGCCACCGGCTCGTCGATCAGCCCCGCCTTCTGGAGGAGGTCGTTCACGACGCCGAACTCGCTGTTGAACATCCAGCGGAACAGGATGCCGATGAGGAACCCGGAGATCGCCCAGGGGAAGAAGACCAGCGCCTGGTAGACGCCGCGGAACCGGAACCGGCGGCGCAGCCACAGGGCGAGCGCGAAACCGATCACGAGCTGGGGCACGATCGACCCGATGACCCAGAGGCCCGTGTTGCCCAGCACGGTGCCCCAGTTGGGGTCGGAGAACACCTCCTGGAAGTTCCGCAGGCCCACCCAGGAGGTGTCGGTGAGATCGTTGAGATCCCAGTGGCGGAAGGCCATCTGGCTGCCCGCGATCATCGGGTAGTACGTGAACACCGCCACGAAGATCGCGGCCGGTGCCATGAAGGCGGCGATGAGCAGGCCCCGGCGGGTCGTGAACTCCCGCTTGCGGCCGTCCCGTGGCCCGCTCCGGGACCTCGGGACGGCTTGCTTCCGGACGGGGCGCGAAGGCTTCGGCCCGGTCGTCGTCGCTGACGTGGCGGGCATCCCTACTTCTCCTGCTCCCACTTCTTGGTCCAGTACGCGTCCCAGCCCGCCAGCAGCTCCTTGGGCGACATCTTGCCGATCACCATCTTCTGCACGTCGGCGTCGGACTTCTGCTCCCAATCGCTCCACCAGGCGACGCCGCGCGGCTGGCTCACATTGAGGTAGGTACCGGGGTGCTCGGTCATGGTGACGTAGGACGACCACGGTCCGGTCTTGTAGAACGGGTCCTCGGTCGCCGACTTGAGGATCGGCACCAGGCTGTTCTTCTTGGTGAAGTCCGTCGACGCCTTGCCCTGGGACAGGAACTCGATCAGCTTGACGGTCTCGGCCTTGTGTTTGCTGCCCTTCGCGATGCCCCACCCGGCGGTGGCCAGCGGCTGGACGGTCTTCCCGCTGGGCCCGGCCACGAGCGGAGCGGTGTCCCACTGGTCCTTCGAGATCGACTTGGACTCGGAGACCGTGGCGATGACCTCGGGATCCTGGAGCAGGAAGGCCGTGGAGCCATTGGAGAACGCCTCGACCATCTCCGGATAGCCCCAGGAGACGGACGACTTGGGCGATGCCTTCTTGAAGAGCGTGAGGTAGGTCTTGAGGGCATCCAGGGCCTCGGGCGCGGAGAAGATCGTGCGCCCGTTCTTCAGCTTGTAGCCGTTGGCGAGGTCGACCTTGTCGGCGACGTACGCCTCGATGATGGCGGTGGCGTTGCTGTTGGCGTTGGCCCCGCCGCGGAACGCGTATCCGTAGCGGCGCTTCGCCGGGTCGTTGATGGCGGACGCCTGCTTCAGCAGCTGGTCCCAGGATGCCGGGGGCTTGCTGAACCCGGCCTCCTTGATCAGGTCCTTGCGGTAGAAGAGGCTCAGCCCGTAGAAGCCGTAGGGGACGAAGAAGGTACGGCCTTCTGTGTCCGCGGACGCCTTGACGGCGTTCTCCGTCATGGCGTCCCAGCCCTGCCAGCCCTTGAGGTCCTTCTTCATGTCGTACAGCCAGCCGTTGTTCGACCACGGGCCGACCGTGATGTCCCGTACCTCGAGCGCGTCCACGCCGCTGCCGGACTGGAGCATCTGCTGGATCTTCTGGTCGGCCTGTTCGGTGGGCGGCGAGATCAGATTGACCTTGATCTTGGGGTTCTGCTTCTCGAAGTCGGCTATGAGCCCCTTGAGCAGATCGGTACGGGCGGGATTGGTCAGGCTCTCGACCATGTTGAGCGTGACCGTTCCGTTCGCGTTCGGGCTCATGGTGGAACAGCCGGTCAGGACCATCGCGGCGGCGGTGCCGAGGGCGAGGGCTGCCGTCCTTCTCCTCATCGTGCTGACCTCTTCCGTGGGTGCGGGCCGCGCTTGGAGCGGCTTGGGGGAGTCGGGGGTGGGGAGGGGTTTTCGGTGTCGTGCCGCTACGGCGCGCGGTGCCGCCCGCGAGCCGCGCGGGCCCACTCACCGAGGACGGGGACGCAGCTCTCGGCGAAGTACTCGTAGTCGGCTGCGGTGTTGTAGACGTGGGCGGACACCCGCAGATAGCCGATGCCGCCGAAGCTGGTGAAGGCCGCCTCGACCCCCAGCTCCCCGGCGACCCGGTCGCGCAGCGCGTCGGCCTCGACGCGGGTGGCACCGAGCCCCTCGGGCAGCCGCACCAGACGCATTCCGGGAACCGGCATGCCGACGTCGACGGCGCTGTCGGCGCCGGTCAGCTCGGTGAACGCGGCACCGATGACCTGCGCGGCGTAACCGGCCAGGTGGTCCATGTAGCGGCGGGCGCGCTGCCAGCCCCAGGTGTGCTCGATGAAGCCGAGCGCCGTCGGCGCAGCCAGATAGCAGGTGGCATCCACCGTGCCCTGCTGGTCGAAGCGGTCGGGGTACGGGTCCTCGGCGCCCCATGAGTCGATCGGCGGGTAGAGCCGCTCGCGCAGCGGGCCACGGGCGACGAGCGCCGCGGTGCCGCGGGGCGCGCACCCCCACTTGTGCAGGTTTCCGACCCAGAAATCACAGGTCAGACCATCGAGCGGGGCGGGGAGCAGACCGGGTGCGTGCGCCCCGTCCACGAGCAGCGGGATCCCGCGCCGCCGCGCCTCCGCGCCGATCCGCTCCACCGGCATCAGGCGGGCGGTCGCCGAGGTGATCTGGTCCACCACGATGAGGTCCGTCGCGTCGGACACTTCGGCGAACACGGCCTCGCACGCCTGCTCCTCGTCCGCGTCCAGGGGCACGTGCGCGGTGCGGACGCTGCCGTCCCAGCGGTCGCGCGCCAGCCGCTCGGCGCCCATGGTGACGGCGCCGTAGCCGTGGTCGGTGACGACGATCTCCCCGCCGCGGCGGCGGTCGAGGGCGGCGTACACGACGCTGATGCCCGCGCTCGCGTTCGGCACCAGGGCCAGGTCGTCGGCGGCCACCGCCAAGAAGTCGGCCACCTCGACCCTGGTGTCGGCGATCCGCTGCGGCAGCGCCGGGAACCACACCACCGGGGAGCGCTCCATCTCCACCCGCAGCTGCTTCTGCCGCTCCTGTGCCACCAGGGGTACCGCACCGAAGGAACCGTGGTTCAGGTGTCTCATGGCGGGGTCCAGCGACCACGCCCGGTCGGCGGGATGGCCGTCGGCCAGCAACAGGGGGCGTGGCGCCGCGATGACATCGGTCTCGCTCACATGACTCCCGATCTGCCGGGGTCCGAGTGTTCCGAGGGGCGTCAGAAAGGAGAAAGGTCTGATCGCGACCAGAACACGTATGATGACTCGGCATCTTGCATGACGGATTCCGCGCAATCAAGGTTGTGCAGCGCAGATCATCAGATGACTTCCAATCGATACCTCCGAGACATCTGATGAATCGGTACAGTGCGGCGAAGGGCGCGGGACCGCGCCCCGCCCGTTCGGGAGGAATCGGATGTCCGCAGTCGACAAGGCATTCCACGGCCTGCGCCACATGATCGCGACCGGGCGCCTCAGCGCCGGAGGGCGCATTCCGCCCGAGGGTGAGCTGTGCGAGGAACTCGGCGTGTCCCGGGGGTCGTTGCGCGAGGCCGTGCGGATGCTCGCGGCCCTGGGGGTGGTCGAGCCGCGACACGGCTCCGGTACCTATGTCTCCCAGCTCAGGCCGGAGGACATCATCGGCAGCCTGTCGCTCACCCTGGAGCTGCTGCCGCTGTCCGGCCTGCTGGAGGTGTACGAGATCCGGCGCGTCCTGGAGTCCCACGTCGCCGCGCAGGCCGCGGCCCGCAGCACCCCGGAGACGGTGCGGGAACTCTTCGCGCTCATCGAGGCCATGGACGCCACCGACGACCCCACCGAGGCATCGGACCTCGACCACCGCTTCCACGCCGAGATCGCCACCGCGGCCGGAAACCCCGCCCTCGCCTCGCTGCTCTCGGTCTTCCGCGCCCGCTCCCGCAAGTACCAGATCTTCACCCTCCCCGAGGGCGAGCAGATGCGGCGCAAGAGCGACGAGGACCACCGCGTGCTGGCCACCGCGATCGCCGACCGCGATCCGCGCGCCGCCGCCGGCGCGGCCGAGGCGCACGTCGCCCAGACGGAGCGGTGGCTGCGCGCCTTCATGCCGCCCATGGAGGAGGACTCCCCGGCCTGATGCGTTGCGTTGCGATTGACGCGTCAGACTATTGCGGGTTTCGCAATGCGCCCCTAGGGTCGGCGGCATGCTGCACACTGCGGACGCGACGCGTCAGCGGGTGCGTGAGGTGCTGCGCGGATACCCGGGCAGTCAGCGCGCGTTCGCCGACGCCATGGGGCTGGACCCCACCAAGCTGTCCAAGTCGCTGACCGGGGCGCGGCGGTTCACCCCCGCCGAGCTGACCAGGATCGCCGAGCTCGGCAACGTCACGGTGAACTGGCTGATCAACGGCAGCGACGAGGCGGACACCGTGTCCGCCGTTCCGCAGCGCAGCGCCCGACGGCCCGTACGCGACGGGGACACGGGCCGGTACCGGCAGATCCTCGACGCGGCCTGGCGCCTCATCGCCGAGCGGGGCTACCACGCGGTGCGGGTGTCGGACGTCGCCGAGGCCTGCGGTACGAGCGCCGCAACGATCCACTACCACTTCCCGGGCCGCGACGGACTGCTGACCGAGGCGCTGCGCCACTCGGTGCAGCAGGCCTTCGACCGCCAGGTCGCGGAGCTGCACAGCATCGAGGACGCGCACCAACGGCTGCTGCGCCTGGTCGAGTTGCAACTGCCCACACCGGGTGCGTTGCAGCGGGAATGGTCGATCTGGTTGCAGGTGTGGAACGAGACCGCGCTGCGCCCGGAGCTGCGCGTGCTGCACACCGATTCCTACGCCCGCTACCACGAGACGGTCGCGCGCACGATCGCCGAAGGCCAGGCCCAGGGCGTCTTCACCGACGCCGATCCCGAGGAGCTGGCGGTGTCCCTGACGGCCCTGATCGACGGGCTGGGCATCCAGGTGCTCACCGGCCGCCCCGGCCGCAGCGTCGAGCGGATGCGGCGGATTCTTTACGACTTCGTGCAACGCGAGATGGTCCGGAGCTGAGCGACCCTCGCGCCGAACCGACACGAACCCGGAAACAGCACCGTCAGGAACAGGAGCCGGGTATGGCAGACGACGATGAGCATGCCGAGGAAGGAACGAGTCGGGTGGTCACCCCCTACGAGGGCACCGGCCACCGCACCTGGGACGACACCGCCGACATCCCCGCACCGTTGTCCCTGCACCACACCACGGTCAGCCCGGCCTGGGTGGACTACAACGGCCACATGAGCGAGTCGTGTTACCTGCTGGTCTTCGGGGACAACGCGGACGCGTTCTTCCGCTACATCGGCATCGACGAGCAGTACCGGGCCGCGGGCCACTCGCTGTACACGGTGGAAACCCACCTGCACAACCGCCGCGAGGTGGCCGAGGGCGAGCCGATCCGGCTGACCCTCCGCGTCCTGGACCACGACGCCAAGCGGGTCCACATCTTCCACGACATGCACCACGGCGCCACCGGCACACTGCTGGCCACGGCCGAACAGATGCTGGTGCACGTCGACATGGAGCGGGGGCGGTCGTGCCCGATGCCCGCGGCCTTGCTCCAGCGGCTGGCCGCGATCCGGCAGGCGCACACGGCCCTGCCCCGACCCGAGGTCGTGGGCCGCCCGATGGGGATCCCCCGCCGCGGCTGAAGCCCACGCCACGCCCGAAGCCCATTCGCTCCCGTCCCGCCGTCCTGAGGAGCCGCCATGGATTTCGAACTCACCGACGAACAGCGCATGATCGTGGACACGGTGCGCAGGTTCGTCACGACCGAACTGGAGCCGCACGAGGACGAGGTCGAGCGGCTCGACGACGTGCCGCCCGCACTGGCCGAGCGGATCCGCCGCAAGGCCCTCGACGCCGGGCTCTACGCGGGCAACATGCCCGAAGAGCTGGGTGGCGGCGGCCTGGACGCCACCAGCATGACCCTGGTCGAGCGCGAGCTCGGCCGCACCGGCTACGCCCTCCAGATGCTCGTGGCCCGGCCGAGCAACATCCTCCAGGCCTGCGAAGGGGAGCAACGCGAGCGCTATCTGCTCCCGACCATCCGCGGGGAACGCCACGACTGCCTGGCCATGACCGAACCCGGCGCCGGGTCCGACGTACGCTCGATGACCATGAGCGCGGTGCGGGACGGCGACACGTACGTCCTCAACGGCACCAAACACTTCATCAGCCACGCCGACGCGGCGGACTTCGTAATCCTCTTCGCCACCACCGGCGCCGCCGAAGCGGTCCAGGAACCGGGCCGCGCGCGGAAGAACCCGATCACGGCGTTCCTGGTGGACCTGGACGCCCCGGGCCTCACCGTCACCCGTGGCTCGGCGGCCGTATCGCACCGCGGCTACCACCAGTGCGAGCTGTCGTTCACGGACTGCCGGATCCCCACGGACCAGCGCCTCGGCGAAGAGGGGCGCGGCTTCGACCTGATGGGGGAGTGGCTGGGCGCCAGTCGGCTCAGCGTCGCCGCCACCAGTGTCGGCCGCGCCCGGCGCGTACTGGACCTCGCCACGGGGTGGGCGGCCGAACGCAGCCAGTTCGGGCGGACGATCGGCCGGTTCCAGGGCGTCGGCTTCCCCCTGGCCGACATGGCCACCGAGCTGGAGGCCGCGGAACTGCTCACCATGCGGGCGGCGTGGAAGCTCGACCAGGGCACCATGACCGACCGGGACGCGGCGATGGCGAAGCTGTACGCCTCGGAGGCGCTGGGCCGGATCACCGACCGGGCCGTGCAGATCTTCGGCGGCATGGGGCTGATGGCGGAACTGCCGATCGAACGGTTCTGGCGGGACGCCCGGGTGGAGCGCATCTGGGACGGCACCAGCGAGATCCAGCGCCACATCATCTCCCGCTCCCTGCTGCGTCCCCTCGGATCGTGACGCGGGGATGGGTACCAGGGACAATCTCCGGCGCCTGCTGAGCCCGCGCCACATCGCCGTGTTCGGTGGCGACACCGCCGCCGAAGCGATCCGGCAGTGCCGCCGCGCGGGCTTCACCGGGACGATCTGGCCCGTCCATCCCCGGCGTACGACCATCGAGGGCCTGCGCTGCTACCCGAACACCGCCGCGCTGCCCGATCCACCGGACGCCGCGTTCCTCGCCGTGCCGCGCGATGCCACCGTCGAGGTGCTGACGGAACTCGCCGCACGCGACGCGGGTGGAGCGGTCTGCCACGCGGCGGGCTTCGCCGAGGACGGGCCGACCGGTGCGCGGTGGCAGCGCGCGTTCGTCCGCGCCGCGGGACAGATGGCGGTGATCGGGCCCAACTGCATCGGGATGCTCGACTACCTCGACGGCGCCGCCCTGTGGGCCGACCAGCACGGCGGGCGGCGCGTGGACAGCGGCGTCGCCATCATCACGCAGAGCGGCAACATCGGCCAGAACCTCACCATGCAGCGCAGATCAATGCCGCTGGCCCGGCTGGTGACGGTCGGCAACGCCGCCGTGACCGGGGTGGCCGAACTCGTGGACGCCCTGCTGGAGGACCCCCGGATCACCGCGATCGGCCTGCACCTGGAGGGCATCGACGATCCCGCGGGCCTGTCCCGGGCCGCCGTACGCGCGCTCCACCGGCGGGTCCCGATCGTCGTGCTGAAGACGGGCCGGTCGGAACTGGGCGGCCGGGCCAATCTGAGCCATACGAGCTCGCTGGCGGGCTCCGACGTGCTCTGCGACGCCTTCTTCCGGCGCCTGGGAATGGCCCGGGTGCACCAGGTCGGCACCTTCCTGGAGACGTTGAAATACCTGCACGTCCACGGGGCACGGCCCGGGGCGCGGATCGCCTCCGCGAGTTGCTCGGGAGGCGAGGCGTCGCTGCTGGCCGATCTCGCCCACGACCACGAGGTCGAACTGCCACCGTTCCCGGACGACACCGCCCAACGGCTGGGCGAGGTGCTCGGCGCACGCGTATCCGTCGCCAACCCCTTGGACTACCACACCTACATCTGGGGCGACGCCGACGCACAGCGGAACTGCTTCCGCGCGTTCCTCACCACCGGTTTCGACATGCACCTCCTGGTGCTCGACTTCCCGCGCGCGGACCGCTGCTCCCCGGAGACGTGGCAGACCACCCTGGACGCCTACCTGGCCGCGCACCGGTGTGCCGGCGCGCCCGCGTGTGTGGTCAGCTCGCTGCCGGAAGGGCTGCCGGAGCCGGTGCGCACCCGGCTGCTGGACGAGGGCGTCGCCCCGATGCAGGGCATCGCCGCATGCCTGACGGCCGTCGCCGCGGCGCGCCGCATCGGCCTGGCCCAGGAGGCGGCCGGTACGGTCCTGCCACTCGACCCGGCCACCGCGCCGCCGACCAGGACGCCCCCGCTCGACGAGTGGCAGGGAAAACGGGTCCTCGCCGAGTGGGGCGTGCCCGTACCGGCAGGCGCCGTGGCCACCGCCGCGACCGCCGCCCGAACGGCCCGGGACATCGGATTCCCCGTCGTGGTGAAGGCGCTGTCGGAGGCGATCGCGCACAAGAGCGACGTCGGCGGCGTACGCCTCGGGCTGACCGGGGAACAGCAGGTGCGCGACGCGGTGGACGGCATGGCGGGCCTCTCGGACCGCTTCCTCGTGGAGCGCATGGTCCACGGCGCGGTGGCGGAACTGATCGTCGGGATCCACCGGGACCCGCAGTTCGGCCCGGCGCTCACCATCGGCGCGGGCGGCACCCTGGTCGAACTCCTCGGCGACGCGGCGACCCTGCTGCTGCCCGTACGGCGGGACGAGATCCGCGCCGCGCTGCGGCGCCTGCGGATCTGGCCGCTGCTGACCGGCTACCGCGGACAGCCGCCGGGCGACGTCGACGCGGTCGTCGACGCGGTGGCGGCCGTGGCCGACTTCGCGCGCGCCCACGCGCACACACTCGTGGAACTCGACATCAACCCCCTGCTGGTCCTGCCCGGCCACGGCGGCGTGGTGGCCGCCGATGTGCTGATCAGCCTGGGGACCGACGAACGAGGAGGACGGCATGGCTGACCCGGTACGTACGGAGGTCGACGGCGGCATCCTGGTGGTGACCCTGGACCGCCCCAAGGCGAACGCGATCGACGTGGCCACCAGCCGCGCGCTCCACTCGGCCTTCGACCGGCTGGCCCGGGACGAGACGCTGCGCGTGGCGGTGCTCACCGGCGCCGGACAGCGGTTCTTCTCCGCGGGATGGGACCTCAAGGCCGCGGCGTCGGGCGAGGCGATCGACGCCGATCACGGCCCGGGCGGCTTCGCCGGCCTCACCGAACTCTTCGACCTCGACAAGCCCGTCATCGCGGCGGTGGGCGGCCTCGCCCTGGGCGGTGGTTTCGAACTCGCCCTGGCCGCCGACCTGATCGTCGCCGCCGACCACGCCGAGTTCGCCCTGCCGGAGGTGACCCTCGGCATGGTCCCCGACTCCGGCGGAGTGCTGCGGCTTCCCCGGCGCCTCCCGCAGGCGGTGGCCAAGGAGCTCCTGCTGACCGGGCGCCGGATGCCCGCGCACGAGGCGGAGCGGTGGGGCCTGGTCAACCGTGTCGTCGACGGGTCCGAACTCCTGGATGCGGCCATGCAGCTGGCACGCGACATCTGCGCCGGGGCGCCACTGGCCGTGGCGGCGGTCAAGGAAATCCTGCGCACCACGGCCGGTACCACGATCGAGGAGGGCTACGAGCACCTGCGCCACGGCCACCTGCCCGCCTACCGGGCCATGCTGACGTCTGACGACGCGGCGGAGGGCCCGCGGGCCTTCGCCGAAAAACGCCTCCCCCGGTGGACCGGCCGCTGAGCGTGTGCCATCGGCTCAGACGACCGGCTCGCCGACGCCCAGCATGTTCCCTTCGCTGTCACGGAACCAGGCACCGCGTTCCCCCCGCGCACCCTTGCTCGGGTAGTTGCCGTCGATCTCGGCGATCCCGTCCCGCGTACGCAGCCCGGGCAGGTCGACCTCCTCGAACACCACGCCGCGCCGTTTCAGCGCCGCCACGGCTGTCTCGATGTCGTCGACCTCCCACCCCATCTGGGTGAAGGTACCGGGGGAGGCGCCCGCCGATTGGAACAGGGCGAAGTCCACGCCTCCGCACCGGTAGAGCAGCCCACCGGGCCGTTCGTCGACGGGCTCCAGCCCGAGCTTTTCCGAGTAGAAACGCCTCGCCCGGTCCAGGTCCTGGGCCGGAAGCCTGGTCGCCGCGCGGGCCCGGGCGAGAACGTTGCTGTCGTCCGCGTTCATGGCCCTACTGTGCCCTGCGCGGTGGCCGATGCGATGGAGGCGACGGGGTGTGCGTGCCGTCGGCTCACTTGCCCGCCGGCTGGAAGCCACGCAGCCGGAGGCTGTTGCCGACCACGAAGACGGAGGAGAAGGCCATCGCGGCTCCGGCGATCATCGGGTTGAGGAGTCCGGAGGCGGCGAGGGGGAGCGCGGCGACGTTGTAGGCGAAGGCCCAGAACAGGTTGGACTTGATGGTGCCCAGGGTCTTGCGGGACAGCCGGATGGCGTCGGCCGCGGCCCTGAGGTCGCCGCGCACCAGGGTCAGGTCTCCGGCCTCGATGGCGGCGTCGGTGCCGGTGCCCATCGCGAGGCCGAGGTCGGCCTGGGCGAGGGCTGCGGCGTCGTTGACGCCGTCGCCGACCATCGCCACCGAACGGCCCTCGGCCTGGAGCCGCTTGACCACGTCCACCTTGTCCTGCGGCATGACCTCGGCGATCACCTGCCCGGCATCGATGCCCACCTCGGCCGCGACCGCCTCGGCGACGGTCTTGTTGTCGCCGGTCAGCAGGACGGGGGTCAGGCCCAGGGCGCGCAGCCGCCTGATCGCTTCCGGGCTGGTGTCCTTGATGGCGTCGGCCACTTCCAGGACCGCGCGGGCCTCGCCGTCCCACGCGACCGCGATGGCGGTACGTCCTGCGGCCTCGGCTTCTGCCTTGGCCCGCTCCAGCTCCGTGGGCAGGGAGATCGCCCACTCGGCCAGGAGCTTGGTCCTGCCGACCAGGACCGCGTGGCCTTCCACGATGCCCTGGACACCGAGTCCGGCCACGCCTGCGAAGTCCTCCGGGGTCGGCAGGCTGCCCACCCGGGCGGCCGCCCCCGCGGCGACGGCCCGGGCGATGGGGTGTTCGGAGGAGTGCTCCAGAGCCCCCGCGAGCCGCAGCACGTCCGTCTCGTCCGTGCCGTCGGCGGTGTGCACCGCGAGCAGGGTCATGCGGCCGGTGGTGACGGTGCCGGTCTTGTCCAGGACGATGGTGTCCGCCTTGCGCGTGGTCTCCAGGACTTCGGGCCCCTTGATGAGTATGCCGAGCTGGGCGCCGCGGCCGGTGCCGACCATGAGCGCGGTAGGGGTGGCCAGGCCCAGGGCGCACGGGCAGGCGATGATGAGGACGGCGACCGCGGCGGTGAAGGCGGCGGTCAGCCCCGCGCCGTTGCCGAGCCAGAAGCCGAGCGTGCCGAGCGCCAGGGCGATCACGACCGGGACGAACACCGCCGAGATCTTGTCGGCGAGCCGCTGCGCGGCCGCCTTGCCGTTCTGCGCGTCCTCCACCAGCTTGGCCATGCGGGCGAGCTGGGTGTCGGCACCGACCCGGGTGGCCTCCACGACCAGGCGGCCACCGGCGTTGAGCGTGGCCCCGGTGACGTTGTCGCCGACGCCGACCTCGACCGGGACGGACTCACCGGTGAGCATCGAGGCGTCGATCGCGGACGTACCCTCGACGACCGTGCCGTCGGTGGCGACCTTCTCGCCGGGCCGGACCAGGAACCGGTCTCCGACCGTCAACTCACCGACGGTGATGAGTACTTCGCGACCTCCGCGTAGCACCGTGACGTCCTTGGCGCCCAGCTCCATCAGCGCCTTCAGCGCCGCGCCCGCCTTCCGCTTCGATCGTGCCTCGAAGTACCGTCCGGCGAGGATGAAGGCGGTGACACCGGCCGCGGCCTCCAGGTAGATGTTCCCGGTGCCGTCGGTGCGGGTGATGGTGAGCTCGAAGGCGTGTGTCATACCGGGCGTTCCGGCCGTGCCGAAGAACAGGGCCCACAGCGACCACAGGAACGCCGCGGTCGTGCCGACGGAGATCAGCGTGTCCATGGTGGCCGCGCCGTGCCGGGCGTTGGTCCAGGCCGCTTTGTGGAAGGGCCAGGCGGCGTACGTGACCACGGGTGCCGCCAGCGTCAGCGACAGCCACTGCCAGTACTCGACCTGCAACGCGGGGACCATGGCCATCGCGATCACCGGGACCGCGAGGACGACGGCGGAGGTCAACCGCTGCCGCAGCGGCCGTAGTTCGGCGTCTCCCTCGTGGTCAGTATCGGTGCCGGGCGTCGTGTGTGCGGGGTCCGGTTCGGGTTCCCGCGCGGTGTATCCGGTGGCCTCGACGGTGGCGATCAGTTCCGCGACGGCGATGTCCTCCCGGAAGGTGACCTTCGCCTTCTCGGTGGCGTAGTTGACGGTGGCCTCGACCCCGTCCATGCGGTTGAGCTTCTTCTCGATCCGGGCGGCGCACGAGGCGCAGGTCATGCCGCCGATGGCGAGTTCGACCTCTTCGGCGCCGGGTGTGGCGGTGGTCATGTCTGCTCCTCGCAGTCGATGGCGGATACCCCGCCTGGGTATGTTCGCGACGTCGTCCTGTATACCCCCAGCCCGTATCTATGGCAAGGCCGGGCCCGGCTTGACTTTATACCCCCTAGGGGTATTGTGACGTGCGGAAGGCCGCGAGGAGAGGCGGCCGGGAGACGAGGAGTGGGCCATGAAGACCGGACTGCGGATCACCGCATTCGCCGCCGCGCTCGCCGCGACCTTCGGCACCGCGTACGGCGTGGGCAGCGGGGTCGGCGAGATCTCGCCCGAGCCCAAGAGTGCGGCTCACGGCGAGCATGCGGACGCCGCGCGCCCCGAGAAGAGCGGCGGCCCCGAGCAAGGCCCCGAGCAAGGTCCCGAGCAAGGCCATGAACAGGGCCAGGAGGCCGACCTGCCCGGAGGTCTACAGATCTCCGACGGTGGCTACACCCTCGACGTGGAGACCCCGCGCCTCCAGGCAGGCAAGAGCGCCGACCTGCGCTTCGCCATCGTGCGGAACACCACGGGGCGACAGCTCACCCGCTACGACCGGGAGCACGACAAGGAACTCCACCTGATCGTCGCCTCACACGACCTGACGGAGTATCGCCACCTGCACCCGACCCGGGCGGCCGACGGCACCTGGTCCACTCCCGTGGATCTCCCCAAGGCCGGTGGGTACCGTGTCTTCGCGGACTTCAAGCCCAAGGGCGGAGAAGCGCTCACGCTCGGCGCCGACCTCGCCGTGGCCGGAGCGTACGAGCCGAAGGAACTGCCCGCGCGCAACACCACGGCCAGGACGGGCGATTACGAGGTCCGGCTGGGTGGCGATCTGACCCCCGGCAAAGCCGGTGAGCTGACGTTCACCGTCACCCGGAACGGCAAGCCGGTGCGCGACCTCCAGCCCTACCTCGGCGCCTACGGCCACCTGGTCGCCCTGCGCTCCGGCGACCTCGCGTACCTGCACGTGCACCCCAACGGCGAACCGGGCGACGGCAAGACCAGGCCCGGCCCCGGCATCTCCTTCACGGCAACGGCACCGAGCCCCGGCGCGTACCGCCTGTTCCTGGACTTCAAGCACCAGGGCACGGTCCGGACGGCGGCCTTCACCGTACCCGCGCAAGGCGCGCCCGGGACGGCGGCGAGCGCCACCGAATCCGAGCACTCACATTGAACGAACCGTCTAGTCGGCGCCGAGCAGGGAGGGGATGGTGGCCAGCCGGCGCCAGTGAGAGGCCGGGTCGCGCACGAGGCGGCGCGTCGTGAGGTCGAGCACGCCGATGACGCTTTCCACCGTGGCGGCCAATGTGCCGTCGATACACCGGAGTTCCTGGGTGGCGCGGCCGGTCTTCTTGTCGGCGCCGTCGTACGTGAACACGCAGGTGACGTCGAACTCGTCACCCGCGCGCAGTTCACGGTGATAGCGAAGGGTGGTCTCCAGGTTGACGGGCCCCAGCCCGGCCCGTGACATCTCCAGCGGGTCGACCCCGGCTTCCCGTACGCAGGCCCAACGGGCGTGGTCGGCGAAGTCCACGTAGGCGGAGCCGCGTACATGGCCGTTGGTGTCCAGATCGCTCTGGCGGACAGCCAGGCGGACGCGAAACGGCCGGTCGGGGGCGTCGGTCGTGGACTCGGGCGTCGATGTGTCTTTCGTGGTCACGGCGCCCATCATTCCCGGTCGGGGCCGGGTATGTCGTGAATAAAAAACGCCAACCGGCATAGCGCCCCGGGGCAGCACACCGAGGCCCGCGGCCTAGGACGCCGGGGTGGTGCGCCCGAAGCACCGCTCCAGTTCGTTCAGGTCGGAGCTCGGACGGAGCCCGCGGCACGGTGCGTCGGGCGACGACCGCCAGCGCCGCGACCGTCACGGCGACGAGCCGATCGAGGTGCACCTCCGCCGCGGCATGATCACCGTCCGCGACCGTGGGCCCGGCATCCGCGCCGACGACGCGGAGCGCGTCTTCGACCGCTTCTACCGGGCCGACACCGCCCGCGGCCTGCCCGGCTCCGGGCTCGGCCCGGCCATCGTCCGTGACGTCGCCGAGGCACACGGCGGCACCGTCTTCGCGAGGGCCCGGCCCGGTGGCGGGGCCGCGGTCGGGTTCACCGTGGACCCCACCCGGATTCTGCCGCCCCCGGAGGAGAGCTCGCACCGGGAAAGGCCCGGAGCCTGACGGAGGGGTCATACCAGAGGGGCGCCCTCGTGCAGGGCGGAGCGGATCTTCGAGGCCGGGTGGTCGGGCAGCGTGCGGCTCCGGCCCGCCCCGTAGAAGCTCTCGCGGAGCGTGGTGGCCCGCACGTCGTAGCGCTCGCGCGCCAGGCCCTGTCGGCGCAGCTCCGGAAGGGCCAGCTCGATGAAGTCCTCCCAACCACCGGGCTTGGTCGCGTAGCTGACGTTGAAACCGTCGAGGTCGGCCACATCCCGCCACCTGCGCAGCTCGGCCGCCACCGTCTGCGGCGAGCCGACGATGACCGCGCCCGTGCCGCCGATGCCGATGAACTCGGCGATCTGCCGGGTGGTCCAGGTCCGCGTGGGGTCCGCCTTGGAGAACATCTCCACCATCGAGCGGGAACCGTCCACGTCCACGTACTCCAGCGGCAGGTCCGGGTCCACACCGCTCAGGTCGATCCCGGTCCAGCCCGCGAACCGGGCCAGTGCGCCCTCGTAGCTGACGTTGCGAAGGTGCCGCTCGTACTTCTCCTGGGCCTCGGCGTCGGTGGGCGCGACGATCACGGTGATCAGGGCGAGGATCTTGATGCTACGCGGGTCGCGGCCTGCCTCGGCCACGGCGGTGCGGATCTTGTGGACGCTGCGCTGGGTCAGCTCGGGGGTCATGGTGTTCACGAAGACCGCTTCGGCGTTCTCCGCGGCGAAGAGCATCCCCCGGGAGGAGGCACCGGCCTGGAAGAGCATGGGGGTGCGCTGTGGGGACGGCTCGCACAGGTGCAGGCCCGGCACATCGAAGTAGGTGCCCTTGTGGTGAATGGAGTGGATGCGCCGCGGGTCGAGATAGGACCCGGCCCGCGCGTCGCGGATGACCGCGTCATCCTGCCAGGAGCCCTCCCAGAGCTTGTAGCAGACCTGGAGGTACTCGTCCGCCATGTCGTAGCGCTTGTCGTGCGGGATCTGCGTGCCGAGCCCGAGGTTGCGCGCGGCCGATTCGTTGTAGGAGGTGACGATGTTCCAGCCGACCCGTCCGGCGGTCAGGTGGTCCAGTGTGCTGAACTTGCGGGCCAGGGCGTAGGGCTGCTCGTACGTCAAGGACGACGTGACGCCGAAGCCCAGGTGGCGCGTGACCGACGCCATGGCCGAGACCAGCAGTGCGGGGTCGTTGATCGGAAACTGGGCGGCATCGCGCATGGCGGCGTCGGGCGACCCGCCGTAGACGTCGTGGTAGCCGACGGTGTCGGCGAAGAAGATGCCGTCGAAGCAGGCCTCTTCCAGCATGCGAGCCGTATCGGTCCAGTAGCTGAGGTCGGTGTAGCGCCGTCCCTCGTCATCGGGGTCACGCCAGGAACCCGCGGTCAGATGGGCGGGGGCGGACACGTCGAAGGCGAAGAATTTCATCGGCTGATTGCTCATGGCTGCGCTCCAGGGCGAGAGGCGGGGCCTTCCTGCGGTGTAGAGACCCGCAGAGCACACCGGTAGGAATCCGAGGCGTTCAATAAGCGAACGTGGCGTTCATGTTGTGGCTTGCTGAAGGCGCGTGTCAACAGGGGGTCGCCGGGAATCGCGTTCCGCTGGGAAGTAGCCCTGATGGCGGGCGTGGACCTGCCGCTGGAGGGCAAGGGTCGGCACTCGGACGCACGCCTTCGCGGCCGAGCTATGAACGCTACGTTCGGTTAGCGGTCGCCTGAGCTATGGCCTGGCCAGGCGCAAGGATGCTTTGGTCACGCGGATGTCGAGTCCTGCCAGAACACGTCGACCAGTCGGTCCACGATGGTCTGCATCTGCTGGAGCGCCTCGGGAATCTGGGCCCGGCCGAACCGGTACCGGGGCCCGTTGACGGTCAGGATCGCCACGAGGGTGCCGGACGAGTCGCGGATGGGGCGCGACAGCGACAGCAGCTCCTCTTCGAGTTCGTTGTCGATGACGGCGAAACCCTGCTCGCGGATCTCATCGAGCTGCTGGAGCAGGGTCGCCCGATCGGTGATGGTGCGCGAGGCGTACGACTCCAGTTCCTCGGGCAGGAGCGCGACCACCTTCTCCACGGGCAGCTCCGCGAGCAGCACCTTGCCGGTGGAACTGGCGTGCAGGGGGTAGTGCTGGCCGACCATGTTGTGCGGCACGATGCCCACCACGTGTGATCCGGTGGCCTCGGCGACCAGCTCGAGCCCGTCCTGGAGATTCGGTACGGAGAGGGTCACCTGCTCGTTGAACTTCTCCGACAGCTCCTCCAGCAGGGGCTGCGCGCGGGCGACGAGGCCCGCGTGAGGATCGGCGTAACGGCCGAGCCGGGCCAGCTCCCAGCCCAGGACGTAGTTGTTGCCGATGCGGTCGACGAAGCCGCTCACCTCGAAGCTGTGCAGCAGACGAAACGCGGTCGGCCGTGAGATGCCCGCTGCTTTCGCGAGCGTCGTGACGGTGGCCCCGGACCGGGGCTGGGCTGCCAGCTCGCGAAGCAGTCGCACACCCTTGGTCACCGACTTGTTCGTCATCTCTACCGGTGCGGATGCGTCGCTCATGGGGCCCTTTCGTGGTGCGGAACGCTGCGCGCACACGCAGCTCAAACCATTCTCGCTCCCACTCTAACGCCTGGATGTTCAGATAGTGAACGCACGGTCCGCCCCCAGGATGGCGCGAAGCCATGGCGCCTGACCGTCGAAGCGCACCACGGACCGGGGACGCACCCATCGGTAGGTGTCGTACTCCCAGCTCAGCCGCAGCTTCTTCCGCTCGGTCCCGGCGCGGAAGGTGTGCGCCCGCCACCGGTTGCCCCGGGCGTCCGGAAGGTCCAGGACCGGCCCGGGCCGGAAGTCCACGAGTTCGGCGACCGATATTCCGGTCGCCTCGTACAGCTTGAGCAGCGCCTGGGCGTGTGCGTGGTTCCCGTCCTCGAGGAAGCCCGTGACGCAGTGCCACAGGCCCGCATCGTGTCCGACGTGGCGGCCGCGTTTGAACAGGCCGATACGCCCGCGCCAGGCGAGGACGACGGCCACGACGGTGCCGGGCACGGCTGCCTGCTGCTCGGGCTGTGCGGGCATGATCATCCTTGAGGTCCTGGTGGGGGCGGCGGTGAGCAGCCGGTGTGGAGGTCGCACGCACCGCGGGGAAGCCGCTCGCGATGTCGGCCCGTGCCGTTCCGCGAGCGGCTTTCCGTGTGTCCCGCTGTCGTGCTCGACGTTTTGAGTGGCGCCCGTTCAGGCCGGGATCTTCTCCCGGCGGGGCCTGCCGCGGTGTGGGGCGGAGGTTTCGCTCAGCGGGCGGCCGGTGGTCTCCGGCGCGAGGACCTGGGAGACCACGGCACCGACGACGCAGACGCCGGCGGCGATGAGCATGCTCGGCCCGGGGCCGAGGTTGTGCATCGACCACGGCAGCAGGAAGGTGCCCAGGCCGGCGCCGACGCGGCTGAAGGCGCAGCCGAAGCCGGTCCCGATGCCGCGGATCTCGGTCGGGAAGACCTCGCCGGGGTAGACGCCCGTGATGGCCGTGGGTATGGCGTTGGCGAAGGCGAAGACGAGGAAACAGGTCAGCACCAGAGCGGGGGGCGCCGAGGTCCACAGTCCGATGATCAGGAGGACGACCGCGCACACCCACTGCGTGGGAAGGATCAGCTTGCGGCGGCCGACGCGTTCGATGAGTGCCAGGGAGACCAGCACACCGACCAGGGCGAGCCCGTTGAGGCCCAGCGCCCCGCCGAAGCCGTCGCCGAGTCCGTAGTCGGACAGCACGCTGGCCGCGAAGGTGGCGATGGCGAAATACGGGGTGACGGTGCAGAACCAGAACACGGAGACGAAGGTCGTCGTCCTCCAGTAGTCGCGGGAGAACAGCATCCCGAAGGTGCCCTGACGGGTGGATTCACCGGCGAGGTCGAGGACGTCGGAGGGGGATTCGAGGTAGTCGTGGGCGATCCGGTGTGCTTCCTCGGTGCGGCCCTGGTTCATCAGCCAGCGGGGGGATTCGGGAAGGCCCAGCCGGGCCAGGAACAAGATCAGTGCCGGTACCGTGCTGGAGCCGAGGATGATCCGCCAGTCTGCCGAGAACACCGTGCTCATCGCATAGCCGACGCAGAAGGCGAACATGAAGCCGACGTACCAGGCGACCTCTGAGAGGGACATCAGCCGTCCGCGCAGGCGCGCCGGGGCGAATTCGGCCAGCAGCGGCCAGCTCACCGAGTAGTCGGCCCCGATCGCGATCCCCATCAGCAGCCGCACGCCGAACAACTGCCAGGTCGAGTCGACGAAGAACTGAAGGATCGAACCGACCAGGAAGAGCGCCAGGTCGAGCGTGAACGTCGGCTTGCGGCCGAGCTTGTCGGCCAGCCAGCCACCGAGAGGTCCGCCGATGAAGATGCCGATCAGAGCGGACGCCCCGGTCAGCCCTTCCCAGAACAGGGACATGTTGAGCTCGGCGGTGGCGGCGGCGATGGCGGTCCCGATGATGCCGAGGATGTAGCCGTCGATGAACATGCCGCCGACCGTCAGGCCGGTCAATTTGATCATGAAGCGCCGTTTGTCGACCGGACCGGCCTCGTCGGTCGCTACAGGATCGGGGTTGCTGAGGGTGGTCACACTTCAGTCCTTCCTGAGGTGAGCGGATGCGGCCCGAGATCGCCCGCATGACGCCGATGAGGCGTCGGCGCGACGTGGTCGAGTGAGGGGCGACGAAGGGTGGGTGCTCACTTCGTCGGTGAGTGTTCGAATAGTGAGCGCCTCGACCAAAATTTTCGGAAGCGTGGCATGAACCTCAGGGCTCGTCAAGGCTTCCGGGCCGCACTGCCGTTTCGCCCGACGTCGGTGCGCGCGTTGCCTTTACTGCCTCGTGCCAGGTGCGGTGAACGGTATTGAGAGCTGTGCGCACCTCTTGACAGCGCAGTGCGTGCCGCCCACCATCGCTCACACGTCACTTGAACGCGCAGTTCACTATGTGAACGGAGAAGGGGTATGCAATGCACACCGCGATCGACCAGGCACACTTCCGCGACGTGATGGGTCACCTCCCCACCGGCGTCGTCGCGCTCTGTGGCCTCACTCCCACCGCGACCCACCCCCACGGCCTGGTGGTCGGCACCTTCCAGTCACTGTCCCTGGAGCCGCCGCTGGTGACCTTCAGCGTCGCCCACACCTCCACCACCTGGCCGAAGCTGCGCACCGCCCGCCGCGTGTGCGCAAGTGTCCTGGCCGCCGGGCAGGAAGACGTCTGCCGCGCCCTGTCCAGCAAGCAGCCCAACAAGTTCGCCGACATCGACTGGGCCCTCTCCGACCTCGGCACTCCGCGGATCGCCGGAGCCCACGCCTGGATCGAGTGCGACCTGACCCAGGAACTCGAGGGCGGCGACCATGTCATCGTCGTCGCCCGCGTGGTGCGGATGGCCACCGGCTGGGGTGATCCCCTCATCTTCCACAAGGGACGTCTGGGCGGCTTCGGCGCACCCAGCATGGTCTGAGCGGGCCGAGGCGAACATCGATGCAGACATCAGAACTCCACGACATCGCCTCGACCCTGCGCAGGGCACGAGCCGATGCCGAGCCCGTCACCGCGCCGACGAAGACCTGGCCCGCCCTCGACGCGGACAGCGCCTTCGCGGTCCAGCGGATCAACACGGAAGCGGCCGTCGCCGACGGCGACCGCGTGGTCGGTTACAAGCTGGGGAACATCGCCAAGGTCATGCAGGACGCCTTCGGCCTCGACCAACCCGACTACGGGTACCTGCTCGGATCGACGTTCGCCTACGAAGGCGTTCCGCAGGAACGGCAGCGCTACATCGAGCCGTTCGTGGAACTCGAACCGGCCTTCATCCTCGAGCACCCCCTGCGCGGTCCCCACGTCACGGTCGCCGACGTCATCAACGCCGTCGAGTACGCCGTGCCCGCGATCGAGATCATCGACTCGCGCGTGGAGAACTGGGCGATCGACCTGCCGGACACCCTGGCGGACAACGGCTCGACCGGCGCCGTCATCCTCGGGGGAACGCCGCGACGCGTCACCGACCTCTCGCTGAGCGACACGCGGGGCATCCTGCACTTCAACGGCCGCCCCGTGATCGAAGGAAACACCAGGAACATCCTCGGCAACCCCTTCGCCGCCACCGCGTGGCTGTGCAACCGGCTCGCCACCTATGACATCGCCTTCGAACCAGGGCAGGTCATCCTCCCCGGCAGCTGCCTCCAGGCAGTGCCCATGAACGAGACCGGCCGCTGGGCAGGCACCTTCGAGGGCTGGGGCACGGTCGAGTTCGGCGTGTCCACGGCGTAGTCGGCATCCGAGACACCTGCGAAAGAGGAAAGGGCAGACATGCAACAGCAGGCGGACGTCGTGGTGATCGGAGCCGGGGTCGCCGGTCTGATCACCGCCCGTGAACTGGGCCGCAGGGGAGTGCGGGCCGTCGTCCTCGAGGCGCGCGACCGGATCGGCGGCCGGACGTGGACCGATCAGCGTCTCGGGCGGGACCTGGAGATCGGCGGCACCTGGCTGCACTGGATCCAGCCCCACGCCTGGGCGGAGGTCACCCGCTACGGGCTGGCCGTCACCCGGGGGCCTCGCTCGGAGGAAACGTACTGGCTCGCCGGTGACGAGGTGCGCCGCGGGACGCTGGACGACTTCATGAACCTGATCAACCCGGGCATGACCCGGCTGCTGGAAGACACCATGAAGTGGATCCCCCGCCCCGACGCGCCCCTGACCGTGCGGCGGCTGGCCGACGTCGACCAGTTCAACCTCCAGGAGATGCTCGACGAACTCGAGTTGCCGGTGGAGGAGAAGAACGCCAACGAAGCGGCCTGGGTCGGGCACTTCAACGCCCCGCTCGACCAGTGTGCCTACCTCAGTGCGTTGCGCTGGACCGCCGCGGCCGCCGGCTCCTGGCACCTGATGCACGAAGCCTCGGCGATCTTCCGACTCGCCGACGGCACGCGGAGCCTGGTGGAGGCCATCGCGGCCGACTCGGGCGCCGACATCCGCCTGGAAGCCCCGGTCCGCTCGATCACCCACGACGAGCGGGGAGCCGAGATCACCTACGGCGACGGTCACACCCTGCGGGCCCGGCGCGTGGTGATCACCCTGCCGCAGAACATGCTGCATCAGCTGGACATCACCCCCGCACTCCCGGACGGCAAGCTCCGCCCCAGCCGGGAGAAGACCGCATCCCGGGGAGCGAAGGCGTGGATCCGCGTCCGCGGCCCCGTCAAGCCGTTCTTCGCGTACTCCTCACAGCACCACGCGCTCTCCGTCGTGCGCACCGAGTTCATCGGGGAAGATGACGCCGTCTTGGTCGCCTTCGGCGCCGACTCCTCCCGGATCGACGTCAACGACCCGAAGGCCGTCGACGCGGCGTTGCGGGTATGGCGCGATGACCTCGACGTGCTGGACGTCGGCGGGCACGACTGGATGGCAGACCCGTACTCCCAGGAGACCTGGCTGATCCAGCAGCCCGGCCACCTCACCCAGTACCACCACGCCTTGCAGGCCGGCACCGGAGTCCTGCACTTCGCGAGCAGCGACCACGCCAACATCTGGGCCGGGTTCATCGACGGCGCCATCGAAAGTGGCACCCGAGTGGCCCGTCACGTCCACTCCAGCCTCGAACGGCAGCACTGAACCGCGCTACACCGTCACCGACGAGGAAACACAGCATGACCACCACTGCGGACGCACCGTCCACGACATCCACCGAGCAGCTCGATGAGCAGATCCGGGCGGCCCACACGGCGTACGAGCAGGCACACGATGTGACACCGCGCCGACGGGCCGAGTGGCTGGAGGCCATCGCCTCGGCGCTGGAAGAGCACGCCGAAGAGCTGGTACCGCTGGCCCAGAAGGAGACGCACCTCGCTACGGGACGTCTCCAAGGCGAGCTCAAGCGCACCGTTTTCCAGCTGCGGCTCTTCGCCGACGAGATCGTCCGTGGCGAGCACTTCGACGCCACGATCGACCACGAAGACGCCGCCTGGGGCATGGGGCCGCGTCCGGACATCCGACGCCTCAAGGTGCCGCTCGGCGTCGTCGGTGTCTTCGGTGCCTCCAACTTCCCCTTCGCCTTCAGTGTGATCGGAGGAGACTCCGCCTCCGCCCTCGCCGCCGGATGCGCGGTGGTGCACAAGATCCACGACGGTCACCGTGATCTTGCCGTACGCACCGGGCAGATCGTGGCCGAAGCGCTTCGGGCCGCCGACGCCCCGACGGGCCTGTTCTCCACGGTGACCGGACGTGCCGCGGCACAGGGCCTGGTGGACCATCCCCTCGTGCAAGCCATCGGATTCACCGGCTCCCCGAGCGGGGGACGCGCCCTCTTCGACCGCGCCTGCCGCCGTCCCGTCCCCATCCCCTTCTACGGAGAGCTGGGCAGCATCAACCCCGTCTTCGTCACCGAGAAGGCCTGGGCCACCCGTCGGGACGAGATCCTGGCCGGTTACGCCAATGCCTCCACCCTGGGCATGGGGCAGTTCTGCACCAAGCCCGGACTCCTCTTCGTTCCGGCTTCCGACATCGATGAGGTCACCGACGTCCTCCGCCGGGAACTCGGCACCAAGCCACGCACGGCGCTGCTGACCCCGCATCTGCGCGAAGGATTCGACGCAGCGCTCGCTTCGGTGCGTGCCCTGCCGACGGTGGACGAGCTCATCGCCGGTGACGATGCCGAGGCGCCCCACCCCACGGTGCTGATCACCAGCTCGGAGGACGTCCGGAACGACGCCACCGTGCTGGAACAGGAAATCTTCGGCCCGGCCACCGTGATCGTCCAATACCGTTCCGAAGGCGAGCTGGAGGAACTGGCCTCCCTGCTGGGCGGACAGCTCACCGCCACCATCCAGGCCGAGGCCGACGAGCGGCTCACCGGCCTGGTGAGCGCACTGCGCGGCACGAGCGGCCGGGTGCTGTGGAACAGCTGGCCGACCGGTGTCACCGTCTCCTACGCCCAGCACCACGGGGGGCCGTACCCGGCCACCACGGCACCCGCCACCACCTCCGTGGGCACCGCCTCGATCGGCCGCTTCATGCGGCCGGTGGCGTACCAGTCCTTCCCGGAGAGTCAGCTTCCGCCGGCCCTGCGGGAGGCGAACCCCTGGGCCATCGCCCGCCGGGTGGACGGACGCCGGGAACCCGCATCTGCCTGACGCCATAAGGCTCTCGATCGCATATCGCCCCGTGAAGGAGAAGCACGGTGAGGTTTTCGGGAAAGGTCGCCATCGTCACGGGCGGCGCGGGAGGCGTGGGCAAGGCCCTGGTGCGCAAGCTGACGGGGGAAGGGGCTGCCGTGATGGTGGCCGACGTTTCGGCGGAGGGATGCCAGTCGCTAACGAAGGACATCGAAGCGGCCGGTGGCGCCATGAAGTTCATCGTCGGTGACCTGCGCGAAAAGACCTACTGCGAGCGAGTGGTCGCGGAAACCGTGGAACACTTCGGTGGCGTGGATGTCCTGGTCAACAACGCCGGGATCATCCCCCGGGGGACGATTCTGGAGACCTCCGACGACATGTGGCACACCGCTCTCGACGTCAATCTCACGGCCATGTTCTACCTGTGTCGAGCCGCCATTCCTCCCATGAAGGCGCGTGGGGGAGGCGCCATCGTCAACACCTCTTCCGTATGGGGGGTGTACCCGGGGCCACAGCACGTCGCCTACTGCACCAGCAAGGGAGCGGTGGCCTCCTTCACCAAGAGCCTGGGGCGCGATCACGCACCCGATGGCATCCGCGTCAACGCCGTCTGCCCGCACGAAATCAATACACCCATGCTGCGCTCCGGGTTCGAGCGCCGGGGCCTGGATCCGGATCAGGCCGTTGCGGAGTTGAACAAGACCGTACCGCTGGGACACATCGCGGAGCCCGAAGAGATCGCGGACGTCATCGCGTTCCTCGCGTCCAGCGAGTCCCGCTACATCGCTGGAGAAACCGTCGAGGTCACGGGCGCCAAGCCGGTGGCGAACTGAGGAGACCGCGCAGTGCAACTGGACGGAAAAGTCGCCCTGGTGACCGGTGGCGGGCGCGGCATTGGCCGAGGCATCGTCGATCGCTTCCTCGAGGAAGGAGCTCAGGTTGCGGTCGTGCAGCGCCAGGCTCTGGACACCGCGCTTCAGAACCACCCGCAGGTCGCTCATGTGCACGCCGACCTGAGTGTCCCGGCATCGATCGCAGCAGCTGTCGAGGGCGCCGTCGAGCGTTTCGGCGGCCTGGACGTCCTGGTCAACAACGCCGGAATCATGTTCGAGCGCAGCGTGTCCCGCATTCTGGTGGAAGAGTGGGACCTCATGGTCGCCGTCAATATGCGCGCACCGATGTTCCTGGCTCAGGCGGCCCTGCCGCACATGCGAGAACGGGGCGGGGGAAGCATCGTCAACATCGGCTCCGTCGAAGGGCTCGGGGCGAACCCCGGACATGCGGCCTACTGCGCGTCCAAAGCAGGCATTCACGGCCTGACGCGCGCCCTGGCGGTCGATCTCGGCGAGCACAACATCCGCTGCAATGCGATCGCCCCCGGCTGGATCACGTCCGAACTCAGCGAGAACTACCTGGCGTCCCACCCGGATCCGTCCGCGGCCCGTGACGCTCTCAACGGCCTGCACCCTCTGGGGCGCGTGGGGCAGCCCACCGATGTCGGCGACCTCGCCGTCTACCTCGCAAGCGACAGGTCGAGCTTCCTGACGGGAGAGACCGTGGTGCTCGACGGCGGAAGGACGGCAAAACTGCCCACGCCGTCCGCCTAGTTGGTGGCGGCTTCAGTAGACGTAGAAGCCCTGGCCGCTCTTGCGGCCCAGGCGTCCGGCGGCGACCATGCGGCGCAGCAGGGCGGGCGGCGCGTACAGGGGTTCCTTGAACTCCTCGTACAGCGACTCGGCAACGGCCTGGGCGGTATCGAGTCCGATGAGGTCGAGCAGGCGCAGCGGCCCCATGGGGTGGGCACAGCCCAGCTCCATCCCGTGGTCCACGTCCTCCGGACGGGCGGTGCCGGTCTCCACCATGCGGACGGCGGCCAGGAGATAGGGCACCAGCAGGGCGTTGACCACGAAGCCGGAGCGGTCCGGGGCCTGAATCGTCTGCTTGCCCAGCCGCCGGGTGGCGAAGTCCCCGGCACGCTCCAGTGTCTCGGAGGCCGTGGTCAGGGCGGGGATCAGCTCCACCAGGGGCTGCACCGGGACCGGGTTGAAGAAGTGCATCCCGACGACCTGCTCCGGTCGGCTGGTCACGGCTGCGAGGTCGACGACGGGCAGGGAGGAGGTGTTGGTGGCCAGGATCGCCCGCGGGTCGACGACCTCCTTGTCGAGGGTCTGCATGACCGTGCTCTTGAGATCCCGCTGTTCGGCGACCGCCTCGATGACGAACTGACGGTCGGCCAGGTCACCGAGGTGGCAGGTGAATGTCAGCCGGGCCAGGGCCTGGTCGCGCTGCTCCTCGGTGAGCTTGCCGCGCCGCAGGCCACGGTCCAGGGAGTCCGTGAGGCGGCGGCGGCCTGCCTCGGCGGCGTCCTGGGTGGCCTCGGCCACCAGGACGTCCAGGCCCTGGCGGGCGGCGACTTCGGCGATCCCGGAACCCATCAGGCCGCAGCCGACGACACCGAGGCGGGAGACGTTATCCATGGCAGTCCTTCGTAGGGGAAGGGCAGGCTTGTGGAGAGGGGGCCGACGGTCCGGCTCGCGTTCCGACGCCGCACGCTATGGCACTGAGTACCCTCGGTCAAGGGGGCCGAGTGCCATAGCGGTGGCTACTCGTCTCCCAAGGTCTTCTCGATCTTCTGCACCACGCGCCACAGGGGAGCCCCCCGCGGCGCCACCATGACGATCACATCGTCCTCCGGTGCGGACGCGGTGCCGCCACTCTCCGCGGATTCACCGGCGTCGTCCCACGTCTGCCGGACGAAGGTCAGTGCCTGATCCACCGTTTTCGCGGCATCGCCGTGCCCGCCGCCTCGCAGCCAGGCCCGCAGCCCGTTGTTGTGCGCGGCGACGACGGCCGCGGCCTGTACCTCCGCCCGAAGTGCTCCGTTCCGGTCACCCGCGTAGCGCTGCCGGAGGTAGTGGGCCAGGGTCCGCTCGTAGCGGTGCACCACGGACAGCTCGTAGCCGCGCAGGCTGGGCACTTCGCGCGTGAGGCGATAGCGCTGCACCGAGAACTCGGGGTTCGCGGCGTACATCCGCATGACGAGGCGGGCCGCGTCGCAGACCGCGTCGAGCGGTTCGCCGT
The DNA here is from genome assembly GCF_003721215.1 of Streptomyces botrytidirepellens. Lineage (NCBI taxonomy): Bacteria > Bacillati > Actinomycetota > Actinomycetes > Kitasatosporales > Streptomycetaceae > Streptomyces > Streptomyces botrytidirepellens. The sequence continues at coordinate 662 of NZ_RIBZ01000023.1, read as the reverse complement.
CGGTGCTCGTCGTGAGGAAGGCGCTCATCTCGGTCAGACAGCGCTCATGTTCGGGGAAGACGACGTCTTCCTTGGACGGGAAGTAGCGGAAGAACGACCGACGCCCCACTCCGGCCCGCGTCACGATGTCGTCCACCGTGGTCCGCTCGAAACCGTTCTCCATGAAGAGCTGGAACGCGGCCTCGATGAGCACCTCGCGCATGGGCGCCTTGCCGGACGGCCCGGGCCCGCCGGTCGCCGCGGTCGCCCCGCCTTCGTCGCGTACGTCCGTCATGGAGGGAACGTAGCATCAGCACCGGCATGAGTGACACTGAGTACCTTTACGAAGGGTACTGAGTGCCATACTCTCCTTCAGGTGCTCCGGTTCGGCAGCGCAGCCATCCGAGAACCGTAAGGAGAGCCGGCGTGAGCTTGAGGATCGTTGTCTGTGTGAAGTACGTGCCCGACGCCACCGGCGACCGGCACTTCGCCGAGGACCTGACGCTCGACCGTGACGATGTGGACGGCCTGCTCTCGGAGCTGGACGAGTACGCGGTCGAGCAGGCCCTCCAGATCGCGGAGGAGCGTCGGCGGGAGGATGACGACGCGGAGATCACGGTGCTGACCGTGGGTCCGGAGGACGCCAAGGACGCGCTGCGCAAGGCGCTGTCGATGGGTGCCGA
>NZ_RIBZ01000241.1:0-8820 GCF_003721215.1 Streptomyces botrytidirepellens | reverse complement strand
CGGGCGCCGGACCGGTGTGCTGGCCCGCGACGCGGCGGTGCTGGCCGCGGCCGCGCACCTGGTCCCGGCCGGCACCTGGCTGCCCGGGCCCCGGCGCGTCCTCTTCCCCGCCCTGGCCGGGCAGGGCCGCTCCGACCACATCGCCCTCACCTTCGACGACGGCCCCGACCCCCACTCCACTCCGCGGTTCCTGGACGCCCTGGACGAGCTGGCGGTGACCGCCACGTTCTTCGTCCTGGGCGAGAGCGTGATGCGCTACCCCCGCACGACCCGCGAGATCGCGTTCCGCGGCCATGAACTCGCCGTCCACGGCTGGACCCACACCCGCCCCTGGCTGCCGAGGCCGGTGCGGGACGTCTCCGAGGTCGCGTACGCCGCCCGGGCGGTGCGGCTGGCCACCGGTGCCGAACCGCTGTGGTACCGGCCCCCGTACGGCGTCCTGACCGGTGGCCGCTGGCTCGCTGCCGTACGCGCCGGGCTGCGGCCGGTCCTGTGGTCCGCCTGGGGGCGCGACTGGTCCCCGAACGCCACCCCGGCGTCGGTGCTCGCCACGCTGCGCGGCGGCCTCCGGGGCGGCGCCACGGTCCTGCTGCACGACTCCGACCGGGCGTCGTCGCCCGGCTGCTGGCGCGTCACCCTGGCCGCGCTGCCGCACCTGGTGACCGCGTGCCGCACCGCGGGGCTGGAGGTGGGCCCGCTGTACGAGCACGGAGTGCCCCGGCTCCCGGCGTCGCCGGGGTGAAGCGGGGGAGCAGCCTGGGGGCCTGTCGACTACAGCCCGGTGCGCAGCCTGATCAGCGTGCCGTCCGCGTCCGCCTGCATCTGGACGACGTCGCACAGCATCCGGACGCCCCACAGCCCGAACCCGGTCTCCGAGCCGTCCGGCGGGGTGAAGCCCCACAGGGCGTCCGGGTACCAGTGGCCGGGCCCGGCGATCTCGCAGACCAGATCGCCGGCCTGGGTCCACACCAGCAGCTCCGCAGGGGCGCTGCCGTGGCGGATGGCGGTGTTCGCCACCTCGGCGACGGCGGCGACCATGTTGCGGAAGGCCTCCTGGCCCATGCCGTGCCGACCGGCCCGCTCGGCGATGAAGACGCGCACGGCGTCCAGATCGGCCCCCTCGACCGGCAGGCGCTCGGCCGTCGCCGGGGCGGGCGTCAGCGCCCGGCGGTCGCAGGTGGCGCTGAACGGGCCGGGGGCGGTGTACTCCATGCTCTGTTCCGCCCCCTGACCGTCGATGATCTCGGGGTGGGTCCGGCGCGCGTACGTGATGATCTCGGGGTGCAGCACCCGGCGGTCGTAACAGCAGATGGCGCGGGCGCCGGAGTGGGCGAACGCGGCGTTCACGATCGACTCGTAGCGCGCCCACTCCACCACCTCCAGCGGAGTGCGGCCCTGCCACACCGGCTCGGCGATCACCCGGACCCGGCGCGGCGACTCGGCCTTCACGAAGGAGTCGTACGCGGCGATGGTCTTCACCGGGTGCTGGTACCAGCTGAGCGCGTCCTCGAACTGCACCGCCGGGGCGTCCTGCCCGAGGGCGTCCCGCAGGGCCGCGATGTTCGACTTGGCCGCCACCACGGCCACCGCGTCGTCGGCCTCCAGACCCTCGCGCAGGAAGGGCACGCAGACGTCGACCACTTCCCCCTCGTCCCGGTAGAGGAACCCGCGGTGCACCATGGCCTCGTGGTGGTCCGCGACGGAGCTGGTCGGGCTGGTCATGGGGGCCTCCCTCGGCCGGGCTGGTGCGCGTGACAGCGCGCAGTCTGCCACCCTCGCGGCCACCGCGCAGCCGGATCATCGGGCGGTGAGGAAAACCCCCGATTCCGTGCGTGGACGTGTTCCTGACGGTGAATTAGCATCGCTGAGCGTGACACAGGTCAAGAGCATCACCGCAAATGGAATCGAGTTCGGCTATCTCGACGCGGGCCCGGCGGACGCCCCGCTGGCGCTCTGCCTGCACGGGTTCCCCGACACCGCACACTCCTGGCGCCATCTGCTGCCCGCCCTCGCGGACGCGGGCTACCACGCCGTCGCCCCGTTCATGCGGGGATACGCACCCACCGGCATTCCCGCCGACGGCGCCTACCAGGCGGGGGCGATAGCCTCCGACGCCAACGCCCTGCACGAGGCCTTCGGCGCCGACGGCGACGCGGTGCTCATCGGCCACGACTGGGGCGCCATCGCCGCCTACGGCGCCACCGCCCACGCCCCCGAGCGCTGGCGGCGTGCCGTGACGATGTCGGTGCCCCCGCTGGGCGGTGTGCTGGCCGACTTCTTCAACTACGACTACGGCCAGTTCAAGCGCTCGTTCTACATCTTCCTGTTCCAGACCCCGCTGGCCGAAGCGGGCGCCGCGGCCCATGACATGGCGCTCATCGACGGTCTGTGGCGCGACTGGTCGCCCGGCTACCACGACTCCGCGCAGGACATCGCGCACGTCAAGGAGAGCCTGAAGGACCCGGCCCACCTCGCCGCCGCGATCGGTTACTACAAGGCCCTGTTCGACCCGACCCGCCAGGTTCCGCGTTACGCGGCGGAGCAGGAGGCGATCACCGCCACCGGCGAGCGGCCGATCCTGTTCCTGCACGGCACCGACGACGGCTGCATCGGCGCCGACGTGGTCCACAGCGCCAAGGACCACCTCCCGGCGGGCTCCAAGGTGGAGCTGGTCGACGGCGCGGGCCACTTCCTGCACCTGGAGCAGCCCGAGCGGATCAATCGCGAGGTGCTGGACTGGCTCGCCGCCGAGTGACCCGTTCCCGTACGCCCCCCAACTCCCCGTAGGTCCCCGTAGGCCCCGCACGTCCCGGCCGGTATAGCGCCGCGGCATACCGCTTTACCGCCGCTATACCGCCGGTAATCCGCCCTCTCCGATGCTGGACGCATCGCCAAGCCCCGCCGGTGGAGATGCGTCTGGAGAGGGCCCGTGACCGTCGATCAGCAGCAGCAACCGCAACCGCACACCGAGGACGAACCCCTCTACGCCTGGAGCACCTATCAGGTCTCCGGCGGGGTGGAGGGGTCCGGTCCGAGCGGCACCTGCCGGGCGGAACGGACCGCGCGCGCCTGCCTCGAAGCGGCGCTCCAGGCCGCGGTCGTCCACTCCCACGCGTATTCCTGGGGGCAGCTCAGCCGGGTGTCCGCGGACGTCGACCTGCCGTTCCACCTCTGGTCACGGGCCCCGGTCGCCTGGGCGGAACCGGGACCCAGTGACACGGTCACCTGGCGTCCCGGCCCGGCGCCGCATCCGCGGTGACGGATCCGGCAAGCGGCAGGGCGAGGCAGGACCAAGGGCAGGGGAATCTCGGATGAACAGCAGCGGGCCCGGCATCGGGCTCACCACGGTGGAGTGGCAGCCGGTCGACCACGGTCGCCACTCCGGCCATCAGGCGAACCCGGCGCGGGTCTACAACTATCTCGTCGGCGGCAAGGACAACTACCTCGCCGACTACGAGCAGGCCCAGCGCTTCCTGCGGATCGCGCCGGAGATCCGTGACACCGCCCTGGCCAACCGCCGGTTCCTCCAGCGGGCGATGGCGGAGCTGGCCGACGAGGGCATCAGCCAGTTCCTGGACATCGGCTCGGGCCTGCCCACGACCCCGAACGTGCACGAGATCGCCCAGGCGGTGAACCCCCGGGCCCGGGTGGTCTACGTCGACAACGACCCCATCGTGGCCAGCCACGGACAGGCCCGGCTGGCGGTCCCCGGCACCACGATGATCAGCGGTGACCTGCGCGAGCCCGACAAGATCCTGGCCCATGACGAGGTGCGCCGACTCCTCGACCCCGGGCAGCCCGTGGCGATCGTGCTCACCTTCATCCTCGACTACCTCGACGCCAAGGACGATCCGTACGGTGTCGTCGCCCGGCTCATGGAATGGGCCGCGCCCGGCAGCTGTCTGATCCTCTCCCATGTCACCGGCGACTTCACCGACGAGACGCCCGGCGACCGGGACTGGGCACCGCTCAGCGTCAGCCCGGTGACCGCGGCCCCGCGCGACCACGACGGAATCATGGGCTTCTTCCGCGGGCTCGACCTGCTCGAACCGGGCCTGGTGCAGCTGCCCGCCTGGCGCCCGGGCATCGGCGCCAAAGACGACCCGAGCCGGGTGTGGGCGTACGGCGGGGTGGCCCGCAAGCCGTGACCACCGGGCCGGGCCCCGCGGTGTCTCCGGCGCCCCGGCACCGCCTCAGTGCGGGCCGGGGCCGATCTGTAGCGTCATGCAGGCGGGGAACAGCCCGCTCCAGGTGTGCCCGCGCCAGCTCTCGTACGTACCCGGCCGCTGCCACACCGGCAGCGCCTCGTCCAGGTGCGCCCGGCCCTCGGGGAACTTCCCCTGCTCCATGTACGTGATGCCGATCTCGTACATCGCGAAACCCTGATGGTGGACGTCGCCGGTCCGCCGGGCGTGCTCCAGGCTCTCCTTGAAGCACGTCAGCGCCTCCTCGGAGCGGCCCAGACCGCGGTGGGCGCGGCCCAGGTTGCCCAGGCCGATCACCTCGGCCGCCAGGTCCCCGGTGTCCCGGGCCAGGGCGAGCTGACGCCGCTGCACCCCGATGGCCTCCTCGAACAGCCCCAGTTCGGACAGCGCGTCCGCCAGGTTGCACAGCGACCGCTGCTCGCCCCGCTGATGGCCGATGGCGCGCCAGATCTCCAGCGCCGACTCCAGGGTGGCCCGCATCGCCTCGTAGCTGTGCTGGAGCCAGTGCGCGCCCGCGAGATGGTCCAGCGCCCATGCCTGGCTCTCCAGGTCGCCCAGCCGCCTGGCCGCCCCGATCGCCAGCTCGTTGACCGTCTGGAGATCCTGGGCGTGCGCCCGCGGATACAGGAACCACTGGAGGGCCTGGGCCAGCCGGATCCCGAGCCGGGCGAGCGCGTCGGACTGGGTGACGGCGTGGGCGACGGCGGCCAGCAGGTTGCCCGCCTCGGCCTTCAGCCACGCCTCCGCCTCCGTGTGGTCCCGCAGCGGGACCACGGCGCCCTCGACCGGATGCCGGGGCCAGGGCCGCTGCGGGTCGAGCAGGGTGACCGCCCGCTGGGTGGTGGCCACGTAGGCCGACATCGCCCGCTCCAGCGCCGCCGCGGGCGCGGCTTCGGGCTCCTCCTGCTCGGCCCGCTCCGAGGCGAACAGCCGGAGCAGGTCGTGCATGTGGTACCGGTCCGAGTCCGGGCTCTCCAGCAGCTGCGCGTCGACCAGCCGCTCCAGCGCGTTCTCGGTGCGGTCGGCCGGATGGTCCAGCAGCGCGGCCGCCACCGGCAGGCTCACGTCCTGCCCGGGCACCGTGCTGAGCAGCCGGAACGCGCGTACCGCGTCCGCGTCGTCGGAGCGCCCGCCGAGCCGGAACGCGTCGTAGCTCACCTCGAAGCTCGTGCGCACGGCCAGGTCGCCGAAGCGCAGTTCGTCCAGCCGGCCGCGGGCGTCGGTCAGCTTGGCCACCAGGGTGCGCAGCGGCCAGGCAGGGCGGGCGGCCAGCCGGGCGCCCGCGATCCGCAGTGCCAGCGGCAGACGGCCGCACAGCCGGGTGATCTCCTCGGCCTGCGCGCGCTCGGCCCGTACCCGCTCCACCCCGACGATCCGCTCCAGCAGCGCCACCGCCTGGTCGTGGGGGAGGACGTCGAGATGCAGATGGGTGGCGCCCTCCAGGGTGGTCAGCATCTCGCGGCTGGTGACCAGCGCGGCGCAGTCCGGCCCGGCGGGCAGCAGCGGGCGGACCTGGTCCACGGAGGCGGCGTTGTCGAGGATGACCAGCAGCCGACGGCCCGCCACCAGCGAGCGGAACTGGGCCGACGCCTCGTCGGCGTCGCCCGGCACGCTCGACCCGTCCACGCCGAGGGCGCGCAGGAACCGCCCCAGCACTTCGGCCGGTTCGAGGGCCGACAGCCCGGCGGTGGTGCCGTGCAGATCGACGTACAGCTGGCCGTCCGGGAACCGCTCGGCCAGCTGGTGCGCGGCGTGGATGGCCAGCGTGGACTTGCCGACACCGCCGGTGCCGTCGATGGCCGCGATCACCACGGGGCGCCCGGACCCGCTCTCGGCGTTGTCGTCGTTTTGATCGCGCTGATCGTTTTGATCAATTTGCTCGCTTTGATCCAGGAGCGCCTGGATCACCGCCACTTCGCCATGGCGCCCGGTGAACGCCTGGCTGGCGGGCGGCAGTTGGCGAGGGCCCCGGGCGGCCGGGCGCGCGGCCGGGGCGGCGGGCCGCTCCTCCTTGCGCGGGGCCGGGGGCTCCAGCAGCGAGGCGTCGGCGGTGAGGATCCGCTGCTGGAGCCGCTGGAGCGGCGGGATCGGCTCGACCCCGAGATCCTCGGCCAGCAGCCGGTGCAGATCGCGGTACGCGGCCAGGGCGTCGGCCTGCCGCCCGGAGCGGTAGAGCGCCAGCATCAGGCGGCCGCGCAGCCCCTCGCGGTACGGATGCTCGGCGGTCAGCGCCTCCAGCTCGCCCAGGACGTCGGCGTGCCGACCGCACCGCAGATCGGCGTCGATACGGGCGTCCACGGCCTGGAGCCGGAGTTCGCCGAGCCGGGTGGTCTCCGCCTCCACGGACGGGGTCGGGGGCACGTCCGCGAACGGCGTGCCGCGCCACATCGCCAGTGCCTCGCGCAGCCGCTCGGCGGCGCGGGCCGGACTGGGAGACTCGGCCTCCCGGTCCAGCCCCCGCCGCCCCTCCTCGACCAGCTGCTCGAACCGGTGCGCGTCGAAGTCGGCCGCCTCCACGACCAGCCGGTAGCCGTGCGCCTTGTAGCCCTGCTTGTCGGTGATCAGGGCTCCGCCGGACGCGTCGCCCAGGGTCTGCCGGAGACGGGAGACATACGTCTGGAGCAACTTGGCCGCGCTCTGCGGCGCCCGGCCCTCACCCCACAGCTCGTCCAGGAGCCGTTCGGCCGGGACGGTCCGGTTGGCGTGGCAGAGCAGCACCGCGAGCAGCATCCGCCACTTCGCCGGGCCGAGGGACGTCCATTGGCCGCCGTCCCACAGCTCGAGCGCACCAAGGACCCGGTATCGCACCCGTAACCTCCGAGGCCCCCTGCCACAGCCCGGCCTCTGTCTCGTGGTCCGCGAGGACCGTCAACTCATTGCCCCGGTAACGGTATACCTCAGCTTTGGCCATGGCCGCGCCGATATCCCCGCATCCTGATCGGTCCCGAGCAGCGGGGCATCAGTCCCGGGCGACGGGGCACACGGGCCGGGAGGGAGCCCCGCCGCCGCGAATGGTCCGGACCGGGCCGCGTCGGAACGGGCGAGCGCGTCGGAACGGGTGAGCCCGTCAGAACGGGCGGTCCCCCTCGATGGCCACCCGCTCGGCCACCCGCGGGTGCGGCGCGTAGTCGTTCACCGCGTAGTGCTGGGTGGCGCGGTTGTCCCAGAACGCCACGTCACCCGGCTGCCACCGGAAGCGCACCTGGTACTCCGGGACCTGCGCCTGACGGCACAGATAGCTCAGCAGCCGGTCGCTCTCCTCCCGGTCCATGCCGGTGATCCGGGTGGTGAAGGAGGTGTTCACGAAGAGCAGCCGCCGCCCGGTCTCCGGATGGACACGCACCACCGGGTGCTCGACGGGTGGGAACGCGTCCTGGAACGGGGCGAGCCGCTCGGGACCGTAGAAGCGGGAGAAGCCGGGGATGAAGTCGTGCACGGCCGTGGCGCCGTCGATGCGATCCCGCACCTCCTGGGGCAGGTTGTCGTACGCGGCGGCCATGTCCGCCCACATGGTGTCCCCGCCGACGGGCGGGACCTCGCGCAGCTGGAGCACTGCGCCGAGCGCGGGCCGCTCCCGGAACGTGACATCGGCGTGCCACACGTTCTCGAAGGTGGGGGTGGCGCCCGCGCTCTTGTCGAAGCGGACCACGTCCTCGCTCGAGCCGCTGGAGAGCAGGGGGTTGGTCTCCAGCTCTCCCCAGTTCCGGGCGAAGTCGCGCTGCTGCGCGGAGGTGAGGTGGGCGCCGCGGAAGAAGAGCACCTTCCACTCCAGCAGGGCGCGGTTCAGCTCCTCGCGCAGCCCCGGCGCCAGCGGCCGCGAGAGGTCCGCCCCGCGGATCTCGGCCCCGATGGTGCGCCCCAGGGGCGCCAGCTCGAAGCGCTCGTACGGGCGCTCCTGCCACCCCTCGGGCAACCGGCGCAGCGTGCGCGCCCCCTCGTACAGGCCGCCCGCGGGCACGCGCGCGTCGCGCAGCACCGGCGGGTTCGGCGGGGTGTCGATGACGGTCATGGCGTTCTCCTCATGCGTGACGCGGCGGCGGACGAGCCGCTGGAACGGATGGCAGAGATGCCCTCGCGCCGCGCGGGGGAGACCCGGCGGGATGCGGTGCGGATGATCGCGGACGTGCGCTCGGTGTGGTCCGCGGCGTCCGGAAGCGATCTGAAGGGTCAGGAAGCAGACCGGGCGCGGGCCTGGCGGCACGGGACGGTTGTCGCGAGGGCCTGGCGAGGCCGACTAGAGGCCCGAGCGCTCACAGCCGGTCCGATCCGGGGCGCGAAGGTGTCCCGTCGTGTCGAACCGGTTCCTGATCATGGCGCCAATTGTGGGATCCGCCGTTCACCTCTGTCAATGGCCGTCTCACGCCGCGGCCGCCGAGGCGGGCGCGTCCACCGCGGTGCTCGGCGCCACGGCCGAGGGCCGGGCGCTGTACACCTCGCTCGGCCGGCGGACCGCGTCCCCGGTGACCGGCATCCTCCACCGGCCGGACGCCGCCCCCGTGGGGTGAGGCCCTACGGGGACGTGGCCGGGGCGTCGCCCAGCATGCTGCGGGTGCGCTCGAGCAGGGCGGGGCAGGCGCGGGCGACCAGGGCCCGGCCGGCCGGTCCGCTGGGGCCG
>NZ_RIBZ01000244.1:0-29945 GCF_003721215.1 Streptomyces botrytidirepellens | reverse complement strand
GGACCCTCAGGTCCCGGGGCGGCCCGCCGTTCGGCGTCAGGTGGTCGGCGCGGGGCGCGCGCCTCCGCTACAGGTACGGGCCCGAGCGGGCGCCGCCGTGCTCCGGCCCCATCGCCTGGCCGTCCTCACCGCCGCCGACGCCCGGGGGCAGCGCCCTGCGCATCTGCTCCAGCTGTGCGCGGGCCGCCATCTGCTGGGCGAACAGCGTCGTCTGGATGCCGTGGAACAACCCCTCCAGCCAGCCGACCAACTGCGCCTGGGCGATGCGCAGTTCCGCCTCGGTCGGGACCGTCTCCTCGGTGAAGGGCAGCGACAGCCGCTCCAGCTCCCCGATCAGCTCGGGGGCGAGACCGTCCTCCAGCTCCTTGACCGAACTGGCGTGGATCTCCTTGAGGCGGGCTCGGCTCGCCTCGTCGAGAGGTGCGGCGCGGACCTCCTCCAGCAGCTGCTTGATCATGCTTCCGATCCGCATGACCTTCGCGGGCTGTTCGACCATGTCCGTCACGGGAACCTCGCGCGACTCGTCGTCACCACTGCCATCGCCAGGAGTGACACCGCCGAGCGCCATGCCGTCCGGACCGACGACCAGGACGTGCGGGCTCTCCTGCGATCGTTCGTTCATCGGCTGGTTCATACCCCCATTGTTCCGCACCGCCACCTCCGGGGGAGGCCGTGGGTCGTTCCGGGGCCCCGGGGAGCCCCGGAACGACCGCGTCCGCTCCGCGTCCCGCCCGCGCCCCGGCCTTACTCCGCCGCGCTCCCGCCGCGTCCTCAGCGGCGCCGTAGCCGCAGGCCGAGGAAGGCCAGCCCGAGCCCCAGCCCGCTCAGCGCCAGCCCGGTGCCCAGCGGCAGCACCCGCGTCGCCCGGTCCCCGGGCGAGGCGGCGGTCCGCTCGGTGGCGTACGGACGATCATCCTGGGGCAGCTCCCCCGCCCCCCGTCGCTCCTGCTCATGCGGGAGCCGAAGCGACGACGGCGTCCAGTCCGGAACCAGCGACGGACGCGGGTCGGCCTGGTCCCGCCCGCTCGGCCGACCGCTCGGATCGGGCGGGGTGCGCGCAGGCCGCGCGGGGTCGGCCGAGGGGTCCGGCGAGGGGGTGGGCGCCACGGTCCGGCCGGGGTGGGCCCGGCCCTCCCCGGCCCGGGTCCCCGCCAGATCGCCGTCGTCGGCGCGCGCCACCGCGTACGGAGCGACGAGCAGGGCGGCGCCCGCCAGCAGGGACGCCGCGGGCCACCTCAGACGTCTCAGGTGCCTCACGGGACGAGCGTCACATGACCGGGCGAGCCGGGCATTCCGGGCGCGGCCGATCAGACCACGGCGGGCCCCGCCCGGGACCGGGGCCCCGCCCGGGACCGGGGCCCCGCCCGGGACCGGGGCCGCGCTCAGACCGTCAGCAGCACCTTGCCCACGTGCCCGCTGGACTCCAGCAGCCGGTGCGCCTCCGCGGCCTCCCGCATCGGGAGCGTACGGTCCACGATCGCGCGGATCCGGCCGCTGCCGATCAGCGGCCAGACGTGCTCCCGTACCGCCGCGACGATCGCCGCCTTCTCGCCGAGCGAACGGCCCCGCAGCCCGGCGGCCGTCACCGCGCCGCTCTTGCCCAGCAGCTTGCCCAGGTTCAGCTCGGCCTTCGCGCCGCCCTGGAGACCGATGATCGCGAGCCGTCCGTTGACGGCCAGCGCGTCCACGTTCCGGGCCAGGTACTTCGCCCCGACGATGTCCAGGATGACGTCCGCCCCGGCGCCGTCGGTGGCCGCGCGGACCTCCTCCACGAAGTCCTGCTCGCGGTAGTTGATCAGTACGTCGGCCCCCAGCTCCCGGCAGGCCGCCAGCTTCTCCGCCGACCCGGCCGTGACCGCCACCCGCGCCCCGGCCGCCTTCGCGAGCTGGATGGCCATGGTGCCGATGCCGCTCGACCCGCCGTGCACCAACAGCGTCTCGCCCGGCCGGAGATGGGAGATCATGAAGACGTTCGACCAGACGGTCGCGGTCACTTCGGGCAGCCCGGCGGCGGTGACCAGGTCGACGCCGTCGGGCACCGGCAGCAGCTGGCCCGCCGGGACCGCCACCTTCCCGGCGTACCCGCCGCCCGCCAGCAGCGCGCACACCTCGTCGCCCACCGCCCAGCCGCTGACGCCGGGGCCCAGCTCCACGATCCGGCCCGAGCACTCCAGGCCGGGGTATTCGGGGGCGCCGGGCGGCGGCGGATAGTGGCCCTGCCGCTGCATCAGATCGGCGCGGTTGACACCGCTGGCCACGATCTCGACAAGGACCTCCCCCTCGCCGGGCGCGGGGTCGGGCACCTCCGTCCACTGGAGCGCGTCGGGGCCGCCGGGTTCAGGAATGGTGATCGCATGCATGGCCGCGAGGCTACTCCTGGGGCGTCGGCGCGCGAACGATGGTGATCAGCCGGTCGGCGGCCTGCAACGGGCTCGCGTCGGGGTCGTCGTACGCCAGCAGCCGGTGCCCGCGCCGTACGGACACCACGAGGTCGTCCGTGTCCCGCACCGACCTGCCCACCTCGGCCTTCACCACCGTGCGCTCCACCAGGTCCAGACCGCTGCCCTGCTGGATCAGGTCCTCGATCACCGCACCCGCGGTGGGCGACTGCACGCTCAGCCCCAGCAGCCGCCCCGCCGCGCTCGCGCTCGTGATCACCGCGTCCGCGCCCGACTGGCGCAGCAGCGGCGCGTTCTCCTCCTCGCGCACCGCCGCCACGATGTTCGCGCCCTTGTTGAGCTGCCGCGCGGTCAGCGTGACCAGCACCGCCGTATCGTCCCGCTGGGTCGCGATCACGAACTGGCGGGCCCGCTGCGCCTCCGCCCGCAGCAGCACATCGCTGCGGGTCGCGTCCCCCACCACGCCCGCGAACCCCTCGGAGGTCGCGGACTCGATCACCTTGTGGTTCGGATCGACCACCACCACCCGGCCCTTGGGCAGCCCGCCCGCGCAGAGCGTCTGGACGGCGGACCGGCCCTTGGTGCCGAAGCCGACGACGACGGTGTGATCGCGCAAGGCGGACCTCCAGCGGTTCAGGCGGTATTGCTCGCGGGTGCGCTCGGCGAGGACTTCGAGCGTGGTGCCGACCAGGATGATCAGGAACAGCACGCGCAGCGGCGTGACCAGCAGGATGTTGGTGAGCCGGGCGCTGTCGCTGTGCGGGACGATGTCGCCGTAGCCGGTCGTGGACAGCGTCACGGTGGAGTAGTAGACGGAGTCGAGGAAGTCGACGTTGTCGTCGGCGTTGTCGTGGTAGCCGCTCCGGTCCATGTAGACGATCAGGACCGTCAGCACCAGGACGAGCAGCGCCAGCAGCAGCCGGCGGCCCACCTGGCGCAGCGGGCCGTCCGGGTAGCGCGGCAGGTGGACACGGTGACCGGTGTCCTCCGGTGGCGTACGGGCCGCCGCGTCATGACTGGGCAGCTTCACGCGTGGCCCTCCTGGGTGGGTATGCCATCGTCGTCGTCATGCTGGCCGCTGCCGCCGGGGCCGCCGGTGTCACCGATTCCGCCGATACCGCCGGTCCCGCTGGTGTCGCCGGTCCCGCCGGTCCCGTTCGACCAGGGGAGTTCCAGCACCTCGACCTCCGCGCCGCGCCCGGCCCCGCCCGGAGGGATCACCGCGAGCGCGTCCGCGACCGCGACGCCGCGCAGCATCGCCGGACCGCTGAAGCGCAGCGGCCGCGCCTCGTCGTACCGGAACGTCACCGGCACCAGCCGGGTGTTGTGCGGATGCCCGCTCACCGCCTCGGCGAGCGGGGCCGGGCGGCGCTCGGGCGCGGGGCGGCCCGTCAGCGTCCGCAGCAGCGGCTCCGCGAGCGTCAGCAGCCCCGATACGGCGGCCAGCGGATTGCCCGGCAGGCCGACCAGATGCCGTTCGGGCGCGAGGCGGGCCAGCAGCATCGGATGGCCCGGCCGCACCTCCACCCCGTCCACCAGCAGCTCGGCCCCCAGCCGGTGCAGCGTGGGGTGCACATGGTCCACCGGGCCCGCCGCGGTGCCGCCCGTCGTCACGACGAGGTCCGCCGACGAGCCGTCGATCGCCGCGTACAGCGCGTCCGCCTCGTCGGCGATCCGGCGGGTGCCCGACACCTCCGCGCCCAGCGCCCGCAGCCACGGCCCCAGCATGGGCCCCAGCGCGTCCCGGATGCCGCCCTCGCGGGGCAGCCCCCGGTGCAGCAGCTCGTCCCCGAGGACCAGCACCTCCACCCGCGGCCTGCGCACGGTCGCCAGCTCGTCGTACCCGGCGGCGGCCGCGAGCCCCAGCACGGCGGGGGTGACCCGCGTGCCCGCGGGCAGCAGCTGATCGCCGCTGCGGCACTCCTGGCCGCGGGGGCGGATGTCCTGCCCGAAGCCGACCGGCTGCGGGGCCTTCGCCGCGTACAGCCAGCCGTCGCCGGTGTCCGCGCCGTACTCCGTGCGCAGCACGGCGGTGGCGCCGGGCGGGATCCGGGCCCCGGTGGCGATCTGCACGGCGTGCCCGTCGGACAGCGGCTCGACCGCGCCGGTCCCCGCCAGGATCCCGCGCCCCGTCCGGCCCGCCGTGAGCCGCCACGGGCCCGGCCCGGCGAGGGCCCAGCCGTCCATGGCGGAGGTGTCGAACGGCGGCAGGTCGGTCAGCGCGGTGAGGGGTTCGGCGAGGACGTGCCCGAGCGCGTCGTCCAGCGCCCGCAGGACGGGCGCCGCCTTGGCCACGGCCCTGGCGGGGGCGCGGGCGGCGATGCGGCGGGCGTCGGGCCAGGAAGTCAGGGGGACCTCGGAGGGTGCGGTGTCGGCGGGTGTGGGGTTCTCGGGTGAGGGTCCGTCCCGGTGCGCGCCGGGGACGGGGGCTCCGGGATGAGGGTCCTGGACGCCATTCTTCTGGACGGCCTTCTTCTGGGCCGCGGGGTCCCGGTCCGCTCGGGTACGACGCCGGGAGCCCGGAGCCGCGACGTCGTCCGGAACTCCACGGCCCCACCCATGTACGTCAGTGTCCAGGAACCCCGCCCCCGCGGCCCCGCCGCCCCCTCCCGGGTGCCGCGGCTCCCCGCCCGGTGGCCGGAGACTCGGCGGCGGCCAGCCCAGCGCGTCGTCGGGCTCGTCCCCGGGCGCCGCCTTGGGCGCCTGGGGCGTCGCCTTGGGCGTCTCCTCGGGCTCGGGGGCGCCGTGGCGGATGGTGCGCGCCACGCTCGGCGGGGGCCAGCCCAGCTCGGGGTCGGGCACGTCCGGGGGTGGCGAGGCCCGTTGGGTGATGGCCTTCTCGTTGGCCAGGGCCAGGGCCTCGTCGACCTGGCGGTCGAGCCTGTCGGCATCCCCGGAGCGGGGGTCCCGCCGCGTCATTCCTCGTCAGCCCAACGCGCCGCCAGGGCAGCGGCCTTGCGGCTGGCGTCGGCCAGGGCCTCGGGACCGCCGCCCTGCTGCGCGGCGGCATAGCCGACGAGGAACGTGGTCAGCGGGGCGGCGGGCCGGGCAACGCCGTGCGCGGCGTCCCGGGCCAGGTCGAGGAGGGCGGCGGTGTCGACATCGAGATCGATCCCGAGTTCCGCTTTGACTGCGGCGATCCATTCTTCCAGCACACGTCCATGCTCCCTGATGCGCGCACGGGCTGTCGTGATGTCCTCCCAGGTGTCGCAGTCGAAGGAGGCGGTGGCATGCGGGATGTGGTGGAGGTTCAGCTCGCCGGTGAGCAGCCGGAGCGGCAGCCCGCCGAGGCCGCCGTGCTCGGTGGCGAGCAGCGCGATCTCACGCCGCAGCGGTTCGGCGCGGTAGGCGGCGACGAGGGGCTGCTCGCGCCCGTCCCGGTCGGTGAGCACGGCGCCGTCGGCCTGCCCGAGCCCGGCGAGCAGGGCCTGCACGGTCTCCCCGGTGAGGAACGGCAGGTCGGCGGAGAGCAGGAGGACGACGGGGGCGGTGGTCCCCCGTACGCCCGCGTCGACGGCCGCGACCGGACCGCCCCCGGGCGGCTCCTCCCGCGCCCAGCGGACGGGCCGCACGGTGGGTCGGCGCGGGCCGACGACCACGGTCCGACCGGCGCCCCGGCACGCCCCCAGCACCCGGTCCAGGAGGGCACGTCCACCCACGCGGAGCGCGGGCTTGTCCACGCCGCCGAGCCGCCGGGCGGCACCCCCGGCCAGGATCACCGCGTCATACGTCACCCTCCGAGTATGGCCGCTGCGCCGGGCCCGCCCTACAGCCCCCGCAACAGCACCGAGGGCTGCTCCACACAATCGGCCACATACCGCAGGAACCCGCCCGCCGTCCCGCCGTCGCACACCCGGTGGTCGAACGTGAACGACAGCTGCACGACGTGGCGGACCGCCAGTTCGCCGTGGTGCACCCACGGCTTGGGGGCGATCCGTCCGACGCCGAGCATGGCGGCCTCGGGGTGGTTGATGATCGGCGTGGAGCCGTCGACCCCGAACACGCCGTAGTTGTTCAGCGTGAACGTGCCGCCCGTGAGGTCGGAGGGGGACAGCGCGCCCGCTCGCGCGGCCTCGGTCAGCCGCGATATCTCGGCGGCCAGCCCCTCGACGCTGCGCCGGTGGGCGTCGCGGACGACGGGGACGACGAGACCGCGGTCCGTCTGCGCCGCGAACCCCAGGTGCACCTCGTCGAGCCGGACCACCTCACGGCGCTCCATGTCCACCGTGGCGTTCAGGTCGGGGAAGCGCGCGAGGGCGGCCGTGCAGATGCGGGCCAGCAGGGCGAGCACGGAGATCTTGGGGCCGCCTGCGGCGTTCATGGCCGTGCGGGCGGCGAGCAGTTCGGTCGCGTCGGCGTCCACCCAGCACGTCGCGTCGGGGATCTCGCGGCGGCTGCGCGCGAGCTTGTCGGCCACGGCGCCGCGCACCCCGCGCAGGGGGATGCGCTCCCCGCGCTCCTCGCGCACCCCGCGCTCCTCACTCACCGGCTCCGCGGTGCCGGGGATGGCCCGCTCGACGTCGGCGCGCAGGATCAGGCCCTCGGGTCCGGAGCCCACCAGCTGCCGCAGGTCGATGCCGTGCTGCCGGGCAAGCCGCCGGACCAGGGGAGAGATCACCGGAACGGGGCCCTCCGCGGTCGTGGCCGCCACCTCTCCGTTGGCGGGACGCACCCGGCGCCGTCGCTCGGCGGGGGCGGACGTGCCGTATCCGACGAGCACATTGCCGGAACCACCCCCCGCGCCCGGTCCGCCCGACGGCACGGGGGCTTCCGTGCCGCGCTCCTCGGCGGAACCACCACCCACACCCGGTTCACCGGACACACCGGAATCCGCCACCGTCAGCAGCGGCGCACCCACCGGCAGCTCCGCGCCCTCCTCCCCGAAGCGCGCGGTCACCACCCCGGCATACGGGCACGGCACGTCCACCATGGCCTTCGCGGTCTCGACCTCCACGACCGGCTGGTCGACCGTCACGACGTCGCCGACCTCGACCAGCCAGCGCACGATCTCCGCCCCGGTGAGCCCCTCCCCCAGGTCGGGCAGCGTGAACTCCCGCACGACAGCCATCAGACCGCGCTCCCCTCGGTCCACTCCGACTCCCACTGGAGCCGGGCGACGGCGTCCAGCACCCGGTCCACGCCGGGCAGATGGTGCCGCTCCAGCATCGGCGGCGGATACGGGATGTCGAACCCGGCGACCCGCAGCACCGGCGCCTCCAGGTGGTGGAAGCACCGCTCGGTGACGCGGGCGGCGATCTCGCCGCCGGGGCCGCCGAAACCGGCGGCCTCGTGGACGACGACCGCGCGCCCGGTCCGGCGCACGGAGGCGCACACGGTCTCGTCGTCGAAGGGGACGAGCGAGCGCAGGTCGACGACCTCCAGGCGCCAGCCCTCGGCCCGCGCCGCCTCGGCGGCTTCGAGGCACACCGGGACGGAGGGCCCGTACGAGATCAGCGTGGCGCTGCGGTCCCCGCCGGTCCCGGCGTGGACCACCGCCCGCCCGATCGGCGGGACCTCGGCCGGGTGGTCGGCGTCCCAGTCGGCCTTGGACCAGTACAGCCGCTTGGGTTCGAGGAAGACGACCGGATCGTCGGAGGCGATGGCGGCCCGCAGCAGCCCGTACGCGTCGGCGACGGTCGCCGGGGCGACGACGTGGAGGCCGGGGGTGGCCATGTAGTACGCCTCGGAGGAGTCGCTGTGATGCTCGACGCCGCCGATGCCGCCCCCGTACGGCACGCGCACGGTCAGCGGCAGCGACACCGCGCCCCGGGTGCGGTTGCGCATGCGGGAGACATGGCTGACGAGCTGCTCGAAGGAGGGGTAGGCGAAGGCGTCGAACTGCATCTCGACAACGGGCCGCAGCCCGTACATGGCCATGCCGACGGCGGTGCCCAGGATCCCCGCCTCCGCCAGCGGGGTGTCCGTACAGCGGTCGTCGCCGAACTCCTCGGCGAGCCCGCTGGTGATCCGGAAGACGCCGCCCAGGGTGCCGACGTCCTCACCGAGGACATGGACGGCCGGGTCGGCGGCCATGGCGTCGCGCAGCGCCCGGCCGAGGGCCTGGGCCATGGTGGCGGGCTTGCGCTCGGTGGCGGTGGTCATCGCTCCCCCTCGGCGTCGAGCTCGGCCCGCAGCTGCGCCGCCTGCTCCCGCAGCTGGCTGGTCTTCTCGGCGTAGACGTGCTCGAACAGCTCCAGGGGGTCGAGGACCGGGTCCTGGTGCATGCGGTTCCGCAGATCGGCGGCGAGCCGCTCGGCGGAGTCGCGCACGGCCCGGAGGCCGTCGTCGTCCAGCAGCCCGCGGTCCCGCAGGGCCGCCTCCAGGAGCGCGATCGGGTCGTGTTCGCGCCATGCCTCGACCTCGGCGTCGGAGCGGTAGCGGGTGGCGTCGTCCGCGTTGGTGTGGGCGTCGATCCGATAGGTGACGGCCTCGACCAGGGTGGGTCCGCCACCGCCGCGGGCCCGGCGGACGGCCTCGCCGAGGACCTGGTGGACGGCGGCCGCGTCATTGCCGTCCACGAGCCGTCCGGGCATCCCGTAGCCGACCGCCTTGTGGGCCAGGGAGGGGGCGGCCGTCTGCTTGGCGAGCGGCACGGAGATCGCGAAGCCGTTGTTCTGGACCAGGAACACGACGGGGGCCTGCCAGACGGCCGCGAAGTTCAGCGCCTCGTGGAAGTCACCCTCGCTGGTGCCGCCGTCGCCGACCAGGGCGAGCGCCACGACGTCGTCGCCCTTGAGGTGCGCGGCGTGGGCCAGGCCGACCGCGTGCGGCAGCTGGGTGGCCAGCGGGGTGCTCAGCGGGGCGACCCGGTGCTCCCGGGGGTCGTAGCCCGAGTGCCAGTCGCCGCGCAGCAGGGTGAGGGCCTGGACGGGGTCGAGCCCGCGGACGACGGCGGCCAGGGTGTCGCGGTAGCTGGGGAAGAGCCAGTCGCGCTCCTCCAGCACCAGACCGGCGGCCACCTGGCAGGCCTCCTGCCCGGTCGAGGAGGGATAGACGGCCAGCCTGCCCTGCCGGGTGAGGGCGGTGGCCTGCACGTTGTAGCGGCGGCCGTGCACCAGCTCCCGGTGGAGCCTGGTCAGCAGGTCGGGGGCGAGATCGGCGGCGGCGGAGGTGCCCAGCAGGCGGTACGGCTCGGGGTCGGGCAGCAGCGGTGCGGCGTCGGTGCGGGGCCGCCAGGCGGGCGGGGGAGTGGGGTGGTAGGCGCCGGGCTGCTCTAGGACCGTCATGACACGACCTCCTGGGCGGGCAGACTGCTGGAGGGCGGGCGTGCCGTGCGGCATCGCCCTCACCTACCGATTGTTCGGTCGTTGACGCATTTTGGCTACAGGCGACCCGAGCCTGTGGACAAACGGTTCTGCACAGCCTGTGATGAAGACAGGACGTCCATGAAGGGGAGGCGGGGCGGTATGCAGGACGAACAGATGGCCAATCCGGGCGGCAAACATCCCGCGCGCCCCCTGGACCCCATCGACCGTGACATCCTGCGACTGCTCCGGACGGACGGCCGGGCCTCCATACGGTCCGTGGCCGAGCAGGTGCACGTCTCGCGCGCCAACGCCTACGCCCGGATCAACCGGCTCCTGGACGACGGGGTGATCCGGGGCTTCAGCGCCCGGGTGGACCAGGAGCGGGCCGGGCAGGGGGCGTCCGCGTACATCACGCTGAAGATCGTCCAGAACTCCTGGCGCACCGTGCGCGAACAGCTCGGGATGCTGCCGGGAGCGGCCCACATCGCCCTGGTCAGCGGGGATTTCGATGTGCTGCTGCTGGTGCACACCGAGGACAACCGCTCGCTGCGCGAACTGGTCCTCACCCGGATCCAGGCCATCCCCGAGGTGCTGAGCACCCGCACCCTGCTGGTCTTCGAGGAAACGGACCTGGACCCGGAGGTCTAGGCAGGTCTAGCTCCCGGGGACGCGCAGCCCCGCGAAGGCGGTGCGGACCACGGCCTCGGCCACCTCGTCGGCTCCCGCGGCCCCGCCCCGGCCGGGCCGGTACCACTCCACAATGGAGTTGATCATGCCGAAGAGCAGCCGGGTCGCCAGCCGCGCGTCCACGTCGGCGCGCAGATCGCCGTCGGCGGCCGCCCGCTTGAGCAGATCGGCGACCTGGTGGTCGAACTCCCGCCGGCGCTCCATGGCCCACCGCTCGGTGTCCGTGTTGCCGCGGACCCGCAGGAGCAGCGTGACGTAGGGCAGTTCCTCCATCAGTACCTCGGCGGTACGCCGGGTCACGTGCTCCAGCCGCTCGATCGCCCGGCCCTCGCGCGCGCCCGGCTCCTGGAGGATGCCGAACAGCCCGTCCAGCGCCCGGCTTATGGCCCGCCGGAGCAGCTCTTCCTTGCCCTTGACGTGGTGGTAGATCGACGACTTGGAGATCCCCGCGGCACGGGAGAGGTGCTCCATGGAGGTGCCGTCGTATCCGCGCTCGTTGAACACCTCCACGGCGACCGCGAGCAGCGATTCGGGCGTATAGGTGTCGCGCTTGACCATGGTCATGATTAGAGCAGCTTTCCCTCGGTGGCGGCACGCCGGATCAGGGCCTGGGAGGGGGCGTAGCGGCCGGTGGGGCAGGCGTCGTGGAGGTTCTTCAGGACATCGCGCACCCAGCCCGCGCCGAGCTGGTCCCCCCAGTGCAGCGGGCCGCGCGGATAGTTGACGCCGGTGCGCATGGCGGTGTCGATGTCCCCGGCGCTCGCCACCCCGCGGGCGACGGCGTCCGCGGCGAAGTCCACGAGCATGGCGACGGTGCGGGCCACGATCATGCCGGGGAGGTCTTCCACCACGCTCACCTGCTTTCCGAGCGCCTGGAAGAGGCCGGTCGCGGCGGCCGTGGCCAGGGGGTCGGCGGTCGCGGAGGGGGCGAGGGCGATGCGGGTGGCGGTGCGGTAGTCCAGCGCCAGGTCGAAGCGGATGCCGGGGGCGAAGGGGTCCGTGGTGGCGGCGGATCCGTCGGTCAGGGACAGCCGGGTGCCGTCGGGCAGGGCGAGGAAGCCGCCGGGCCCGGCCTCCGCCACGGGCTCGCGCACCAGCGTGATGCCCGCCTCCTCGATGAGGGGGACGAGCCCGGCTGCGGGCCCCAGATCCCCACGGAGGGCGATCTTCGCGGGGGCGTCGCACGGGTCGGCGGTGTGCGGGCGGGGGTGCGGTGCTCCGTCGGCGTGGTCGTACCAGCCGCGGCCCGTCTTGCGCCCGTGCAGTCCGGCGTCGACCAGGCGGCGCTGGGCGAGGGACGGCGTGAACTTCGGGTCGTGGAACAGCGATTCCCAGACGGATCGGGTGACGGCCTCGTTCACGTCCTGGCCGATGAGGTCGGTCAGCTCGAAGGGGCCCATCCGGAACCCGCCGGACTCGCGCAGCACGGCGTCGATGGTGGCGGGCTCGGCGCCGCCCTCCTCGTACACCCGGAAGGCCTCCGCGTAGAAGGGGCGGGCGATCCGGTTGACGATGAACCCGGGGGTGTCGGCGCAGCGCACCGGGGTCTTGCCCCACGCGGCGACGGTCTCGTACGCGCGGTCGGCCGCGGCCCGGTCGGTGGCGAAGCCGCGGACGACCTCGACCAGTGGCAGCACCGGGGCCGGGTTGAAGAAGTGGAGGCCGACGAGGCGGCCGGGACGGCGCAGGGCGCCCGCGACGGCCGTGACGGAGAGGGAGGAGGTGTTGGTGGCGAGCAGGCAGTGGTCCGAGACGACGGTTTCGAGGGCGGTGAACAGCTGCTGCTTGGCGCCCAGCTCCTCCAGGATGGCCTCGATGGCCAGCTCGGTGTCGGCCAGGTCCGCGAGGCGGTCGACGGCGGCGAGCCTGCCGAGGGCGGCGTCGCGGTCGGCCGCGGCGAGGGAGCCCTTGGCGACCAGCCGGTCGAGGCGGGCCGCGATGGCGTCCGCGGCCTGCGCGGCGCGGCCGGGCGCGGCGTCATAGAGCCGCACCGGATGCCCGGCGATCAGCGCCACCTGGGCGATTCCCTGGCCCATGGTGCCGGTGCCGACGACGGCTACGGTGCCGGTGCGCGGGATCCCACGGTCGCTCGTGCCGCTCGCAGTCATGCCGCTGATCCTTTTCGACGAAGTTATCCACAGGTCCGCCAGGCACTCTTGTCCCGACCGATCGTTCGGTTAATCTAACTCTGTCGCCACTTCCAGCCCAGCTCAATCCCAGCTCGACGAGGAGTTGGTCAGCCGTGACCGCCGGACTCACCACAGACCAGTTGACGAAGACGCACCGTCCCACCCTCGACCAGGCCCTGGAGGCGATCCGTACCCGCGCCTATTGGTCCCCGCACCCCGAGCACCCGAAGGCGTACGGCGGGGAGGGCCAGGGCGGGCGGCCCAGCCTGAGCGTCGCCGAGGGCCAGGCCGCCTTCGAGGCGCTGCGCGGCACGCGCCTGGAGCTGGACCAGCCGGGCACCGACAGCTGGACGGGCTCCGAGGTCTCGCCGTACGGGGCCGAGATGGGCATGCAGTATCCGCACCCGGATATCGACGTGCTGCTGCCCGCGATGCGGGCGGGGATGCCCGCCTGGCGGGACGCCGGGCCCGAGGCGCGGGCCGTGGTCTGCCTGGAGATCCTGGCCCGGATCAGTGCCCGCTCGCACGAGTTCGCGCAGGCGGTGATGCACACCAGCGGACAGGCCTACATGATGGCGTTCCAGGCGGGCGGCCCGCACGCCCAGGACCGCGGTCTGGAGGCGGTGGCGTACGCGTTCGCGGAGCAGACGCGCACACCGGGAGCCGCGGACTGGTCCAAGCCGCAGGGCAAGCGCGATCCGCTGGAGCTGCGCAAGACCTTCACCGCCGTCCCGCGGGGCATCGCGCTGCTGATCGGCTGCAACACCTTCCCCACGTGGAACGGCTACCCGGGCCTGTTCGCCTCGCTCGCCACCGGCAACCCGGTGCTGGTCAAGCCGCATCCGCAGGCGGTGCTGCCGCTCGCGCTGACCGTGCAGACGGCGCGCGATGTGCTGCGGGAAGCGGGCTTCGACCCCAACCTGGTGGCGCTGGCGGCCGAGCGGACGGACGAGGGCATCGCCAAGGTCCTCGCCGTGCGCCCCGAGATCCGCATCATCGACTACACGGGCTCGACCGCCTTCGGTGACTGGCTGGAGACCCATGCCCGGCAGGCCCAGGTCTTCACGGAGAAGGCCGGGGTCAACACGGTCGTCATCGACTCCACCGACGACTACAAGGGCATGCTGGCCAATCTGGCCTTCTCCCTGTCCCTCTACAGCGGCCAGATGTGCACCACCCCGCAGAACCTGCTGATCCCCCNAGGGCATGCTGGCCAATCTGGCCTTCTCCCTGTCCCTCTACAGCGGCCAGATGTGCACCACCCCGCAGAACCTGCTGATCCCCCGCGGGGGCATCGCCACCGACGCCGGTCCCAAGTCGTACGACGAGGTGGTCGCCGACCTGGCGGCGGCGGTCGACGGGCTGCTGGGCGACGACGCGCGGGCGAGCGCGCTGCTCGGCGCGATCGTGGGCCCGCGGGTGCGGGAGCGGCTGGAGGCCGCGCCCGGGCTCGGCGGCGTCGCGCTCGCCTCCCGCGCCGTGACCCACCCCGACTTCCCCGACGCCACGGTGCGTACGCCGCTGGTCGTGAAGGCCGACGGGGCGCGGAAGTTCTGGGAGGGGGCGGACGCGGACGCGCCCTATCTCTCCGAATGCTTCGGCCCGGTGTCCTTCGCCGTCGCCGTCGACTCGGCGGCGGACGCGGTCGCCCTGCTCCGTCGCACCACCCGGGACAAGGGCGCGATGACGGTCGGTGCGTACACGACGTCGCCCGAGGTGGAGCGGCTGATCGAGGAGGCGTGTCTGGAGGAGTGCGCCCAGCTGTCGCTGAACCTGACCAGCGGGGTGTATGTGAACCAGACCGCGGCCTTCTCGGACTTCCACGGCACGGGCGGCAACCCGTCGGCCAACGCCGCGCTGTGCGACGGGGCGTTCGTGGCGAGCCGCTTCCGCGTGGTGGAGGTGCGGCGCCCGGCCTAGTCCGTGTCCTGCGGGTGCGCGGGAGGTCCTCCCCAGTGGAACAGGGCCATGGCCACGCTGGTGGCCAGGTTGTAGCTGGACACCTGGGGCCGCATGGGGAGGGCCACCAGCCGGGTGGCCCGCTTGCGCAGCTCGGGCGAGAGCCCGTGCCGCTCGGAGCCGAACGCCAGAAGGGCGTCATCGGGGATGGCCAGGGACCGGATGTCCTCCCCCTCCGCGTCCAGGGCGTACAGCGGCCCCGGTGGGAGGGCGTCGGACGGCAGCCGTTCGACCGCGGTGGCGAAGTGGAGACCCGCACCCGAGCGCACGGCGTTCGGGTGCCAGGGGTCGATGTCCCCGGTGGTGACCACCCCCGCGGCCCCGAACCCGGCGGCGAGCCGGACCACGGCACCGACGTTCCCGAGGTTGCGGGGGTTGTCCAGGACGACGACCGGTGCGGGCCTCGGCTGCCGCGCCAGGGCGTCCAGATTCCCCTGCCGCCCGCGCCTGACCGCCAGCGCGGCGACGCGGGTGGGGTGCACCCGGGGGACGAGAGCGCGCAGGGTCTGGTCCGGCACCTCCACCAGGAGATCCGTGATCACCTCGGTGAGATCACTGGCCAGCTCCGCCGCCAGCTCCACCGCGGCGGCCTTGTCGCTGGTGACCGCGACCCGCACCTCGGCACCGAAGCGGAGCGCATGCTTCAGCGCATGGAAGCCGTCGAGCAGCACGGTCTCGGGGGCCGTCTCGCGCCACTGCCGCTCGGCGAGCGTGGCCTGGTCCGCAGTCATCCCCTCAGCGTACGGGGGCCAAGGCCCTGACCAGGCGGGTCCACCGGCGGTCCGGGCCCCGGCCCCGGGCCGCCGTCCGGGGTCGCTATCCGAGGCCGTCCCGCCAGTCGCTGATGGGGTAGTCGACATAGCCGTCGGCCCCGCCGGTGTAGTACGTGGCGCGGTCACCGGCCGCCAGCTCGCGGCCCATGGCGAACCGGGTGACCAGATCCGGATTGGCGATGAAGTGGGTGGCGAAGGAGACGGCATCGGCGTTCCCCGAGGCGATGAGGGCGTTCGCCGAGGCGCGGTCGTAGCCGTTGTTGGCGATCAGCGGGCCGTCGAACCGCCGCCGGTACCGGGCGATCTCCCCGGCATCCGGCGCCTCGCCCGGTGCGGCGAGGTCCCGTCCGCGCAGATGCAGATAGGCCACGGGGTGGTCGTTCAGCGCCGATACGAGCGCGTCGTAGTCGGCGAGCGTCTCCTCGTCCGCCCGGAACAGCTCTCCGTCCGTCCAGTACGGCCCCAGCCGGACCCCGACCCCCCGTCCTCCCCAGGGCACAGCGGCCGCGTCGACGATCTCCAGCAGCAGCCGCCGCCGGGCCGCGCGGTCGCCGCCGTAGGCATCCGTGCGGTGGTTCAGCCGCGGATTGAGGAACTGCGCGATCAGGAACGAGCCGAGGCCACCGATCTCGACCCCGTCGAACCCGGCCCGCCGGGCGTTCTCCGAGGCGGCACCGAAGTCGGCGACCGTGGCGGCGATATCGGCCGCGGTCATGGCCCGGGGCGTGACGGTCTCCTTGAACCCACCGGAGGTGAAGGACCGCGTCCGGGGATTGATCGCCGAAGGCCCGGCAGGCCGCCGTCCGCCCAGGTGGTCGGGGTGCGAGGCGGCACCGGTGTGCCACAGCTGGAGCACGATGCGGCCGCCGAGCGCGTGCACGACGCCGGTGACCCTCCGCCAGGCGGCCACCTGCTCCTCGGTGTAGATACCGGGCACGTTGACGAAGCCGATCGCCTGCTCGCCGACCCAGGTGCCCTCGGCGATGATCAGCCCGGCACTGGCCCGCTGGCCGTAGTACGCGGCGTGCATCGCGGTCGGCACCAGCCCGTCACCGGCGGCGCGGGCGCGGGTGACCGGTGCCATCACCACCCGGTTGGGCAGCCGGAACGCGCCGAGGTCCGCCGGGCTCAGCAGCGGCTGTCCCAGGGCTGTCGCGCCGGCGGCGTCGGCAGTGTCGGCGGTGGCGGCGGCGGTGTCGGCGGTGTCGGTGGTCTCGGCGGTGTACATGGCCTGTCTCCCTCTTCATGGCTTCCTGGCTGTCCGGCTTCCTGCCGTGTGTCGTGCGACGCGGGCACGGGGCGGACGGTCGGCGGCATACGGTCACCTCAGGCCCGTTTCGCACGTCATCCCGGTGACGGTGCACGGAGGCGAAAGGTGACCCATGGACGAGCAGGACCGGCTGGCGGAACGGTTCGAGGCCCATCGCAGCCATCTGCGGGCGGTCGCCTACCGGCTGCTCGGCTCGCTCAGCGAGGCGGACGACGCCGTCCAGGAGACCTGGCTACGGCTCAGCCGCAGCGACGCCGACCGGGTCGAGAACCTGCCAGCCTGGCTGCACACGGTCGTCTCCCGGCTGTGCCTGGACATGCTGCGCTCGCGCTCCGCCCGCCGCGAGGAGCCGATCGAGCGGCAGCACGCCCACCAGGTCCGGGACGACGGCGGTGCGGGCGGCGGGGGCGACCCCGAGGACGAAGCGGTGCTGATCGACTCTGTCGGCCGCGCGCTGCTCGTGGTGCTGGACACGCTCGCCCCCGCCGAACGGATCGCCTTCGTCCTGCACGACGCCTTCGCCGTGCCGTTCGACCAGATCGCCCCCGTCGTGGAGCGCTCCCCGGCGACGGCGAAGAAGCTCGCCAGCCGCGCCCGGCACAAGGTGCGCGGCACGCCCGCAGTCTCCCCCGCCGGGCTCGCCTCGCAGCGCCGGGTCGTGGACGCCTTCCTCGCCGCCGCGCGCGACGGCGACCTGGAGGCGCTGCTGGCGGTGCTCGCCCCGGACGTCGTACGCCGCGCCGACCGGGCGGCCCTCCCGCCGGGCGTCCCGACGACGTCCCGTGGTGCGCGCGCGGTCGCCGAGGAGACCACCGTGCTCGGGCGCCGGGCGCGGTTCGCCGCACCGGCGCTGGTGAACGGGGCGGTGGGCGTGGTCGTGGCGCCCCACGGGCGGCTGCTGATCGCCCTCACGTTCACGGTCGAGGACGGGCGGATCGCGGCGTACGAGGTGATCGCCGACCCGGCCCGGCTCCGCGGGCTGGAGCTGGCCGTCCTCGACGGCTGACGCGGACGGCCGACGCACCGGCGCGGGCCGGGGCCGTTCAGCCGGTGAGCGTGGGGGCGGGCTTCTCGTCGTCCGGCTGCTCGTCGTGCTCCCCCGTCCGCTGACGTGGCAGGCGGACGGCGCGCGCGGCCAGCCGGTCGCGGGCCCGGGTCGCCTTCCGGCCGGTCCAGAGCAGGAAGGCGGTGGGCAGGAAGACCGCGTCCGCGGCGATGGCGGCGAGCGAGAAGAAGGGCAGGCCGAGCGCGACGGCGATGCCGACGTGCTCCAGCATCAGCAGCACCAGCATGGCGTTCTTAGCCCGGCGGTTCAGCAGGGTGAAGGGGAAGGCGACCTGGACGATGACCGTGCCGTAGGTCAGCAGCATCACCAGGGTGCCGCTGCTCGCGAGCGCGTCGGCCAGGGACGGCCAGGGCGAGAAGTAGTCCAGGTGCAGCGGGTAGTAGAGGGCGGTGCCGTCCTGCCAGCGCGATCCCTGGACCTTGTACCAACCGGCGGAGGCGTAGAGCAGGCAGACCTCGCCCATGATCACCACGAGGGCGCCGTTGTGCGCGAGGTTGGCGAGCATGTCCAGGACGGTGCGCGGCTCCCCCGGTGCGTAACGGCGCGCGAGCCACCAGCCGCCCTGGACCAGCCACAGCCCCCACAGGACCGTGGCCCAGCCCAGTCCGGGGAGCGGGCCGTCGGCGATCGGGGACAGCCCGGCGTCGGTGAACAGCTGGGCCCAGGCCAGGGCGAGTCCCAGGACGGTCCACAGCACGATTCCGGTCGTATCGCGCAGCGGCTCCTGCCCGTCCGGGCGGCGGGCGGCGCGGCGGGCGTCGAGCGACCAGACCTGGCCGCACCGGGTGAGCACCAGGTAGAGCGACATCAGGTGGATGAGGTTGTCGCCGCCGTCGCCGAGGAAGATGGAGCGGTTCTGGAGCGACAGCACGCCGAGCATGAACAGCACGGACATGGTGCGGGTGCGCCAGCCGAGCAGGAGCAGCAGGGCCGAGACGAGGGCGAGGGCGTAGACGGTCTCGAACCACAGGTCGCTGTCGGACCACATGAGCGTGGTGAAGGCCCGGTTGCCGTCGATCAGCTGACGGGCCATGTCCCAGCTCCAGGGACCGTCGGGGCCGTACAGCTCGCGGCGGTGGGGCCATTCGCGGAGCAGGAAGAGCAGCCAGGTGAAGGAGAAGCCGATGCGCACCACGGCCGTCTGGTAGGGGCCGAGCGCGGATCCGGTGACGCGGGCGTGGCCGCGCGCCATGGCGGCCTGGACCCGCACCAGGGCGGTCTGGACAGCGGATATCGTCACCGGCGCGCCCCCTCGGGAAGGTCGGCCGCGGTCGCCGTCCACCAGGGCAGGGTCCGGTAGAACGTCTTGGTGTCGGTCTTCTCGTCGCTCCACGGCGGTGCGGCGAGCTGCCTGGTCGCGGACCGCACCTGGACGCGCTGCACCGTGCCGCCGTCCGTCTCCGGGCCGAGGCGGAGCATGACGATCCGGCGTATGTACTGCGCGGAGAGGCTGCCGCGGGTGCCGTTCGGCCGTTCCTGCGCGTCGTGCGAGCCGAGGTAGAACTCCCAGGCGCGGCGCAGTTCGTTCTGCTGGGTGTGGCTGGGCAGCGGGTTGTGGTGGATGGCGGCGCCGTCCTGGGCGGAGAGGTTGGTCCAGTCGGTGGTCGCGAGGCCGCCCTCGGGGGTGCGGATCTCGGCCCGGGCCTGGATGGCGATGTCCTGCTGGAGGGGATTGGGCGCGAAGAGCTTCCAGTTCCGCTCGAACTCGGGGTAGGTGTAGTCGTCCATCGTCGCGCCGTGCCGCTTGCTGATCGTGTTGGGCGGCGCGACGCTCAGGAACGCCATCCCCAGGTGAAGGGCCGCGGCGACCGCGACGGCGGCGACCGCCACCGCGACGATCAGCTGTGACGGCAGGGAGAGCGCGGCGAGCCGTTCCGCCGCCTCGTCGTCCGACGCATCCGGCTCACCCGGCTCCGTAACCGCCATGCCCCGCCCCACTCCCGATGGTCCAGGTCTGCGCACCCGGCCCGGACGGCTGCGCGCCCACGGCCCCCCGGTGGGTGTCCCTACGCCCGCACGCTACCGATGCGGCCCGTACGGCACAGCACCCTCAGCGTTATCCACAGGCTTGACACCCTACGTTCCTCCGGCACACCATTGAACCGAACGATCGGTCGGTCGGTTGGTTGCCGGGCTGGTCGTCGGGACGGACGGCGGGGACGGACGGCGAAGGGGCTTCGCATGACGACGACGGCGGCGGATGCCGGGGCGGGGGCGTACGAGGCGGTGTTCGACGCCGCCCTGGCCGCGGACGAGCGCATCGAGCCGCGGGACTGGATGCCCGACGACTACCGGGCCTCCCTGGTCCGGCAGATCGCCCAGCACGCCCACTCCGAGATCATCGGCATGCAGCCCGAGGCCAACTGGATCAGCCGCGCCCCCTCGCTGCGGCGCAAGGCGATCCTGATGGCGAAGGTCCAGGACGAGGCGGGCCACGGCCTGTATCTGTACAGCGCGGCGGAAACCCTGGGCACCAGCCGGGACGAGCTGCTCGACAAGCTCCACTCGGGCCGCCAGAAATACTCGTCGATCTTCAACTACCCGACGCTGACCTGGGCCGACGTGGGCGCCATCGGCTGGCTGGTGGACGGCGCGGCGATCACCAACCAGGTCCCGCTGTGCCGCTGCTCCTACGGGCCGTATGCCCGGGCGATGGTCCGCATCTGCAAGGAGGAGTCCTTCCACCAGCGCCAGGGGTACGAGCTGCTGCTGGCCCTCAGCCGGGGCTCCGAGGCCCAGCACGCCATGGCCCAGGACGCGGTGGACCGCTGGTGGTGGCCGTCGCTGATGATGTTCGGCCCGCCCGACGACGCGTCGGCGCACTCCGCCCAGTCGATGGCCTGGAAGATCAAGCGCCACTCCAACGACGAGCTGCGCCAGCGCTTCGTCGACATCTGCGTCCCCCAGGCCGCGTCCCTCGGCCTGACCCTCCCCGACCCCGATCTGCGGTGGAACGAGGAGCGGGGACACCACGACTTCGGCCCGATCGACTGGGACGAGTTCGGCGAGGTGCTGCGGGGAAACGGGCCGTGCAACGCCCAGCGGATCTCCCAGCGCCGCCGGGCCCACGAGGAAGGCGCCTGGGTGCGCGAGGCGGCCGCGGCGTACGCGGCCAAGCACGGGGAGGCACGGGCATGAGCGGCGACGGAAACGGCGCATGGCCGCTGTGGGAGGTGTTCGTCCGCGGCAGGCGCGGTCTCGCGCACACCCATGCGGGATCCCTGCACGCCCCGGACGCGGAGATGGCACTGCGGAACGCGCGCGATCTGTACACCCGCCGCTCGGAGGGCGTCTCGATCTGGGTGGTGCCCTCCGCCTCGATCACCGCCTCCTCGCCGGACGAGAAGGACCCGTTCTTCGAGCCCGCCGCGGACAAGCCCTACCGGCACCCCACGTTCTACGAGATCCCGGAGGGGGTGCGGCACCTGTGACCGCGGCCCTCGCCCTGGGCGACGACGCGCTGGTGCTCTCCCACCGGCTGGGGGAGTGGGCGGGCCACGCCCCCGTGCTGGAGGAGGAGGTCGCGCTCGCCAACATCGCCCTCGACCTGCTCGGCCAGGCCCGGGTGCTGCTCTCCCTCGTCGGCGACGAGGACGAGCTGGCGTATCTGCGCGAGGAGCGGGCGTTCCGCAACGTCCAGCTGGTCGAGCAGCCGAACGGGGACTTCGCCCACACCATCGCCCGCCAGCTCTACTTCTCCACCTACCAGGAGCTGTTGTACGAGGAGCTGGCGCGCGGCGACGGCCCCTTCGCACCGCTGGCCGCCAAGGCGGTCAAGGAAGTCGCCTACCACCGCGACCACGCCGAGCAATGGACGCTGCGGCTCGGCGACGGCACGGAGGAGAGCCATCAGCGGATGCGCCGCGGACTGGACGCGCTGTGGCGGTTCACCGGCGAGCTGTTCGAGCCGGTCGAGGGGTGCGGGGTGGAGTGGTCCGCGCTGCACGACGCATGGCTGGAGCGGGTCACGGCCGTCCTCACCCGCGCCACCCTGAGCCTGCCCGAGGGGCCGCGGCGCGGCGCCTGGGCGGCCGGGGCCGGTCGCCAGGGCATCCACACCGAGCCGTTCGGCCCGATGCTCGCGCAGATGCAGCATCTGCACCGCAGCCACCCGGGGGCGGCATGGTGACGCCCGCGCCCCACGCCCCCACCGCGCTCGAAGAGGAGCTGCGGCGGCTGGCCGGATCCGTGCCGGACCCGGAGCTGCCGATGGTGTCCCTGGCCGAGCTGGGAGTGCTGCGGGGGCTGCGGGTCCTGGCACCGGGCCGGGTCGAGGTCGAGCTGACCCCCACCTACACCGGCTGTCCCGCGGTGGAGACGATGGCCGCCGACATCGAGCGGGTGCTGCACGACCGGGGCATGGCCGAGGTCGAGGTCCGCACCGTGCTCGCGCCGCCCTGGACGACGGACGCGATCAGCGCCGAGGGTCGCCGCAAGCTCGCGGAGTCCGGCATAGCGCCGCCCGCGCCGCGGCGGGCCGCGGCGGGCGGTCCGGTCCCCGTCGAGCTGACGGTGCGCTGTCCGCACTGCGGCTCGACCGAGACCACGCTGCTCAGCCGCTTCTCCTCCACCGCCTGCAAGGCGCTGCGCCGCTGCGAGACCTGCCGCGAACCGTTCGACCATTTCAAGGAGTTGTGATGGCCGCGGAAGCGGTGCCCGTCGCCGCGCCCCACCACGGCGCGTTCCATCCGCTGCGGGTGGCGGCCGTCGACCCGCTCGCCGACGACGCGGTGGCCGTCACCCTCCGGGTGCCGCCCGCGCTGCGCGAGACGTTCCGCTTCGTCCCCGGACAGCACATCGCGGTGCGGCGGTTCACGGACGGCGCGGAGATCCGGCGTACGTACTCGATCTGCACCCCGGCCCCGGGCCCGGAGGGGCCCGAGCTGCTGCGGGTCGGGGTGCGGCTGGTGGAGGGCGGCGCGTTCTCCACGTACGCCCTCAAGGAACTGGCGGTCGGGGAGGTGGTGGAGGTGATGGCCCCGGCGGGCCGGTTCGTGCTCGACCCCCGCCCCGGCCACTTCGCCGCGGTCGTCGGCGGCAGCGGCATCACCCCCGTGCTGTCCATCGCCGCCACCCTGCTGGAGCGGCAACCCGAGGCCCGCTTCTGTCTGATCCGCAGCGACCGCACCGCCGCCTCCACGATGTTCCTGGAGGAGATCGCCGACCTCAAGGACCGCTGGCCCGACCGGTTCCAGCTGGTGTGCGCCCTCTCCCGGGAGGAGCAGCAGACCGGGCTGGTGTCCGGGCGGCTGGACGAGGAGCGACTGACCGGGCTGCTGCCCTCGCTGCTGCCGGTGCGCTCGGTGGACGGCTGGTTCCTGTGCGGTCCGTACGGGCTGGTGCGGGCCGCCGAGCGGGCGCTGCGCGGGCTCGGGGTGCCCCGCGGCCGGGTCCATCAGGAGATCTTCCATGTGGCGGCGGAGCCCGGCGAGGGCGTCTCCCCCGCACCCCGCCCGGCCGCCGCGCCCTCGCACAGCACGGTGACGGCGACCCTGGACGGCCGGTCGGGCAGCTGGCCCGTGCGGGACGGGGAACCGCTCCTGGAGACCGTGCTGCGCAATCGCGCCGACGCGCCGTACGCCTGCAAGGGCGGGGTGTGCGGGACCTGCCGGGCGTTCCTGGTCTCCGGGGAGGTGCGGATGGACCGGAACTTCGCGCTGGAGCCGGACGAGGTGGAGGCGGGCTATGTGCTGTCCTGCCAGTCCCATCCGGTCGGCGAGCGGGTGGAGCTGGACTTCGACCGCTGACAGGCCGTCCGCCCCCGGCGAAGTGGAACGGCGGGGGTGAGGTGGCGCGGCGCGGGCGTTCGGGGCGTTCCCCTTCTTGTAGGCGTTCCCTTCTTGTAGAACCTGTTCTATCTTGACGGGCCGTCAGGGAAGCTCAACGGCGCGGGAGGACGGACAGTGGACTTCACCTTCACCGAGGAGCAACAGGCAGCCGTCGAGGCGGCGAAGGCCGTCTTCTCCTCCACCACACCGGACGGCGTGCCCAGCCCCGCCCTCACCCCCGGCGCCGTCGCCGACGACATCGACCGGGCGCTGTGGCGCAGACTCGCCGACGCCGATCTGCTCGGGCTGACCCTCGACCCGCGCCACGGCGGCTCCGGGCTCGACCCGCTCGCGCTGTGCCTGGTGCTGCGCGAGTCCGCGAAGGTGCTGGCCCGGGTGCCCCTGCTGGAGACCGCCGCGGCCGCCCTCGCCGTGCAGCGGTACGGCGCACCCGAGCTGTGCGCCGCCGTGCTGCCCCGGGCCGCCCGCGGCGACCTCGTGCTCACCGTGGCCACCGCCGGACGCACCGGCCACGGCCGGGCCGAACTCGCCGTCCAGGCCCGCCGGGACGGCACTGACTGGGTGCTGGACGGTGTGCAGACCGCCGTCCCCTGGGCCGCCGACGCCGATCACCTGCTGATCCCGGCCCACCCCGGCGCGGGACCGGCACTCCTCGCCCTCGTCCCTCGCGACCGGGCGGGCATCGGCCTGGACGACCAGGTGTCCACCAGCGGCGAGCGGCTGGCCGAGGTCCGGCTGGACGGCGTGCGGGCGGCCGCCCATGAGGTGCTGGACGCGGACGGCGCCTGGGCCTGGCTGCGCGCGCTGCTCACCACCGGCACCTGTGCGCTGGCGCTGGGCGTCGGCACGGCGGTGCTCGACCTGACCAGCTC
This sequence comes from Streptomyces botrytidirepellens, assembly GCF_003721215.1. Classification (NCBI taxonomy): domain Bacteria; kingdom Bacillati; phylum Actinomycetota; class Actinomycetes; order Kitasatosporales; family Streptomycetaceae; genus Streptomyces; species Streptomyces botrytidirepellens. The sequence goes on along the minus strand of NZ_RIBZ01000244.1, from coordinate 5,754 downwards.
GTACACGTCCACGCGGGAGCAGTTCGGCCATCCGCTCGCCACGTTCCAGGCGGTCGCCGTCCAGACCGCCGACCGGTACATCGATCTGCGGGCCATGGAAGCCACGCTCTGGCAGGCCGCCTGGCGCCTCTCCCGGGACGAGAAAGCCCGGGAGGCAACGGCGAACGGGGCGCTGCCGGTCGCCGGGGACGTGGCAGTCGCCAAGATGTGGGCCGCCGACGGCGTACGCCGGGTCGTCCAGACCGCCCAGCATCTGCACGGCGGCTTCGGCGCGGTCACCGACTATCCGCTGCACCGCTATCACGCCTGGGCCAAACAGCTGGAGCTGTCCCTGGGCCCGGCCGCCGCCCATGAGGAGGAACTCGGCGAACTCCTCGCCGCCCACACCCTCCCGTGAGGCTGCTCTCTAGAGGACGAAGGCGCCGTCGGCCGTGCCCTCGCGGCCGCCGACCATCGGGCGGCCCGCCGCCTCCCAGGCGAGCATCCCGCCGTCCACGTTCACCGCGTCCAGCCCCTGGGCGACCAGATACTGCGTCACCTGCGCGGACCGCCCGCCGACCCGGCACATCACATGCACCCGGTGCCCCTCGCCGACCGACTCGGTCAGCTCACCGAACCGGGCGACGACCTGACCCATCGGAATGTGAAGGGCGCCCTCGACGTGCCCGGCCGCCCACTCGTCCTCCTCCCGGACGTCCAGCAGAAAGCCATCAGCCGGGACCGCCGCGGCCTCCACCTGGGGAAGCTGGGCAAAATGCATCACACACACCTCTCACATGACATCGGCAACCCGGCAAAACCTACTACCGCACCAGCTCCGCGAGCCGGGCCTCCTTCTCGGAGACCTGGGCGAGCAGCTGCTCTGCGATCTCGTCCAGCAGCCGGTCCGGGTCCTCCGGCGCCATCTTGATCATCGCGCCGATCGCGCTCGACTCCAGCTCGGAGGCGACCTCGGCCAGCATCTCCTTGCGCTCGGCCAGCCACTCCAGCCGGGCGTACAGCTCCTCGCTGCGGCTCGCCCGCCGCTCGGGCGGCGGCGGACCGGCCTCCCACTCCTCGGCCAGCTTCCGCAGCGCCGCCTCGTCCCCGGCCGCGTACGCGGCGTTGACCCGCACGATGAACTCACCGCGCCGCTCCCGCTCGGCCTCCTCCTCGGCCAGGTCCGGATGGGCCTTGCGGGCCAGGTCGCGGTAGATCCGGCGGGCCTCCTCGCTCGGCCGCACCCGCGGCGGGGGCTGCACCGGCTGCTCGGTGAGCATCGCCGAGGCCTCCGGCGACAGTCCGTCCGAGTCGATCCAGCCGTGGAACAGCTCCTCCACGCCGGGCATCGGCTGCACCAGTCCGCGCGCCTCGCGGGCCCTTCGCTGGTCCTCCGGATCGCCGGTGCGCGCGGCGACCGCCTCGGCGATCAGCGCGTCCAGCTCGTCCAGGCGCGAGTACATCGGTCCGAGCCGCTGATGGTGCAGCCGGGAGAAGTTCTCCACCTCGACCCGGAAGGTCTCCACCGCGATCTCGAACTCGATCAGCGCCTGCTCGGCCGCCCGCACCGCCCGCTCAAGCCGTTCGGCGGCCCGCGCCTCCTCCTCGGACCGCGCTTCTTCGGCCCGCGCCTCTTCCTCGGATCGCGCCTCCTCGGACGGTGCCTGGTCGGACGGTGCCTGCTCGGACTGGGCCTCGGCCGGTGCCTGAGATTCCTCCTGGGGCTCCGCCTCGGACACCGCCCGCTGTGCCTGCTGCTGCGCTTCCCGGTTCGTCACCCGCTCAGCCTACGTGGGGCGCCCCCCGGTGCCTGAGCCTCACACCCCCGGCTCGGCCGCTATCCGCCCGGCACGCACCGCGGCCAGCAGTTCCGCATGATCGGCCTCCGTACGGTCCGCGTACGCCACCGCGAAATCGGCGATCGCCTCGTCCAGCTCCTCCCCCTTGCCGCAGTACCCGGCGAGCAGCCGCGGATCCGCGCTGTGCGCATGCGCCCGCGCCAGCAGCGCGCCCGTCATCCGCCCGTAGTCGTCCATCTGGTCGGCGGCCAGCGCCGCCGGGTCGACGCTCCCCTTGCGGTTCCGGAACTGCCGTACCTGGTACGGCCGCCCGAGCACCGTCGTCCAGCCCAGGAGGATGTCGCTGACGACCTGCATCCGCTTCTGGCCGAGCACCACCCGCCGCCCCTCGTGGGCGACGTCGGGTATCTCGAAGCCGGCCCGCCCCAGATGCGGCAGCAGCGCGGACGGCCGGGCCTCCTTCACCTGGAGCACCAGCGGCTCGCCCCGGTGGTCGAGCAGCAGCACCACATACGAACGCGTCCCCACGCTGCCCGTGCCCACGACCCGGAACGCCACGTCGTGCACCTCGTACCGGGCGAGCAGCGGCAGCCGGTCCTCGGGCAGCGTCCCCAGATAGTCGCCGAGCGCCGTCGCGACCGCCACCGCCTCGGCGTCCGGCACCCGCCGCAGCACCGGCGGTGCGTCCACGAAGCGCCGGGCCACGGGCCGGCCGGAGGAGTCCCCGTCGCCCGGGACCGCCTCCGTGGCCTTGGCGGCGAAGCGCGCGCTCGTGTTCCGCCGGGCCTTCTCGGCGACCCGCTCCAGCGTGCCCGCCAGATCCCGGGCGCCGGTGTGCGAGACGAGCTCCTCGTCCGCGATCGCGTTCCACGCGTCGGCAGCCGGCAGCTTGGCCAGCAGCCGCACGGTGCGCCGGTAGGCGCCCGCCGCGTCACGGGCCGCCGACCGGCAGGAGTCCTCGTCGGCACCGGCCTCCCGCCCGGCCAGCACCAGCGACGCCGCGAGCCGCTTCACATCCCACTCCCACGGACCGTGGACGGTCTCGTCGAAGTCGTTCAGGTCAATGATCAAACCGCCGCGCGCGTCCCCGTAGAGGCCGAAGTTGGCGGCGTGCGCGTCACCGCAGAGCTGTGCGCCGACGCCGGTGACCGGGGTGCCCGCCAGGTCGTGCGCCATCAGCCCGGCCGAGCCGCGGAGGAAGGAAAACGGGGTCGCGATCATCCGCCCCACCCGTATCGGCGTCAGCTCCGGCAGCCGCCCGGCGTTCGACCGCTCGACCGCCGCCACCGCGTCCGGCCGCCCGGGAGCGGGCGACGGCAGCGCGGCGTGCGCCGAGCGCGGCACCCGCTTCCGCAGCGCCTTCCCCTCCTGCTTGGGAGAGGGGCCCTCGCCGCGCCAGGCGGCGAACCCCGGGACCTGGGGCAGCCGCCGGGCCGCCCCACCCACACCCGCGCCGTCACCCATCACGCCCCCGCTTCGTTCTCGCACGTCACCGGCACGTCCGACAGCCGCTCACGCCGTCGACCGACCAGCACCGTACCCCCGATCGCCCACGTCCCGTCAGGCCTGTGGAAAACTCCGGCGAGCCCGGTGAACCGACCCGGCGAACCCGGTGAAGTCCCTGCTCAGGACCGGAACTGCTCGGGGCAGCCGCCGCCGTCGGGCAGATACTTCTCGGCCCACCGCGCGAGTTCCTTCAGCGCGGGCTCCAGCGCCTTCCCCGCCTCCGTCAGCCGGTAGGCCACCCGCAGCGGAGGCCCGGGGTCGACTTCCCGGAGCACCAGCCCCGCCGTCGACAGCTCGGTGAGCCGGTCCGACAGCATCCGCTCGCTGATCCCCGGGATGGCCCGTCGCAACTCCGCGAAGTACGCCCCCTGCTCGGTCAGAACGGCCACGATCAGCCCGGTCCATCTCTTCCCGAACAGCTCGAAGACCCGGGTCATCGAGTCGTCGACCCGCTTGCACGCGTGCTCGCCGTGAACCTCGCGCCCGCCTCCGTCCGCCATGGAATACACGATACTGCGTTCTCGTTGGGTGCTAAAGAAAAGTAAGCTACTGTGCCAATTGCAGGTACGTAGAAAACACCCGCTCCTCAGTGGAGCGCCTTGTCCACGGAGGCACCTCCATGCCCACGCTTCTTCACCTCGACACGTCCGTCTTCCCCGGCGAGGCCTCCGCCTCCCGCGCGGTGACCGCCACCTTCCGACAGGAATGGGAGGCCCAGCATCCGAACGGCACGGTCATCTACCGCGACCTGGCCGCCGAGCCGCTGCCGCACCTGGACGGCCTCGCCGCCCAGGCCGGGTTCGTCCCCACCGAGAGCCACACCCCCGAGCAGCAGGCCGCCTTCGCGCTGCGCGACACCCTGGCCGGTGAGCTGGAGCGGGCCGACGCGGTCCTCATAGGCGCCCCGATGTACAACTTCACGATCCCCTCGACCCTCAAGGCGTGGCTGGACCACGTGATCATCATGGGCCGCACCTCCGGTGCCGAGCAGACCACCACCTCGGGCACCCCGGCGATCGTCGTCGCCAGCCGGGGCGGCGGCTACGGCCCGGGCACGCCGCGGGAGAGCTACGAGTTCGTCACGACCTACCTGGAGAAGGCGCTCAAGGACGCGCTCAACCTCGACGTCGAGTTCGTCGTGCCGGAGCTCACCATGGCCCGCAGCAACCCGGCGATGGCCGACCTGGTCGAGCTGTCGGACGCCTCCAAGGCGAAGGCCCACGAGGACGCCGCCTCGAAGGCCAAGGAGCTCGCCGCCCGCTTCGCCGCCTGACCCGCGGCCGTCGCGGACCGATCCGCGGACCGTCCCGGAACCGCGGGGCCGCCCCACCCGGGGAGGTCCCGCTTCCGTTTATCCGGGACGACTCCGGGACGGCTCAGGGACGACTCCAGGCCGGCTCCGGGACGGCTCCGCGACGAGCGCCCGGACGCGCCGCGGCCAACCGATGTGGATCAAGCCGAACTGGCGGTGGATCAAGCCGAAGTCGAGCCGGACGCGAGCCGGGCACGAGTGGGGCGCAAGCCGGACATACGCGAAGCGGGCCCCTCCGAGCGACTTTCGTCACTCCGGAGAGGCCCGCTCCGACTGGTGCGCGAGGGGGGAGTTGAACCCCCACGCCCTTTCGGGCACTGGAACCTGAATCCAGCGCGTCTGCCTATTCCGCCACCCGCGCATGGGTGCTGTCTTCCGTTCACCGCTTGGTTTTCCGGGCCTTCCGGCCCGGCGCCCCGCGGCGCCTTCCGACATCCAGAACACTAGCACGCTGGGCAGGGTGGATTCACACTCGTTGTCGACGCCCCCGCCCGGAGGGGCTCCGTCGCGGTTGCGGGACACTGTCCAGAGGGCACCTCTACGATCCTGTGAGAGGTGACACTGCTCCGCAGGGCCAGGAAGGGGAACCACCCGATTTCCCGACGCGTGGATACGATCAGTAAGCAGTACCAGGACGACACTGAGCACGACTGAGGAAGGAGGTGCCCCGTGGGAGTACTGAAGCGCTTCGAGCAGCGTCTCGAGGGTCTCGTGAACGGCACCTTCGCCAAGGTGTTCAAGTCGGAGGTCCAGCCCGTCGAGATCGCGGGCGCGCTCCAGCGTGAGTGCGACAACAACGCGACCATCTGGAACCGGGACCGGACCGTCGTCCCCAACGACTTCATCGTCGAGCTGAGCACCGGCGACTACGAGCGGCTCGCGCCGTACTCCGGGCAGCTCGGCGACGAGCTCTCCGGCATGGTCCGCGACTACGCCAAGCAGCAGCGGTACACCTTCATGGGCGGCGTCAAGGTCCACCTGGAGAAGGCCGACGACCTCGACACCGGCCTGTACCGGGTGCGCAGCCGGACGCTGGCCTCCAGCGAGTCCCAGAGCCCGGCCGCCCAGCAGGCTCCGGCCCGCGGCGGGGCACCGCAGCAGCGCCCCGGCGGCTACGGCCAGCCCGCGGGTGCGCCGCCCATGCCCAGCGCCCCTCCC
>NZ_RIBZ01000246.1:0-27083 GCF_003721215.1 Streptomyces botrytidirepellens | reverse complement strand
GAACCCGTATGTGGATGACACGGATCCGGAACAACCTCCCCGGGCCGTATCGCGTCTTGATCGGCAGCGGACGCGCGCGGCGGCCACCGGAGTGGGGGGTCGTTTGCGCCCTGCTATGCACGTGATGTATAGACGCGGTGTATAGCGGGTGGCATGCGCTTCCGCGGGAATCACCGACGGAAAGGCATCCATGTACGGCAAGGCATTCGCCCCGGAGTACCAGGGCTCCCTCACCACCACCCTGTCCGTGAACTCGTCACTGGTCGACGTACTGGCCGCGGGCACCGAGCAGTTGCGGGCGGCCGAGCGGAGCGGCTGCCCGCGTGAGACGGCACGCGTGGGGCTCGCGGTGGCCGAAGCCCACCGCAGGCTGGGACACGTGACGGATGCCGACCGCGAGTGGAAGGCCAGCTACCGGGCGGCCCGCACGGCGGGGGACGCCGGGGCGATGGCGTGGGCGCTGTGGAGCGGCGGCACACTCGCACGGCAGCGGGGCGCCCTGGCGCTGGCGTGGCGGCTGCTCGGCTTCGCGGCCGAACTCGGCGAACGCGGAGGGGACATCCTCGCCCGCGGCTACTCGCTCGCGGGCCTGGCGGAGACGGGCCGTATCCAGGGGGATTACGAGGGCGTGAGCGCGCTGCACGAGCAACTCCTCGCCGAGGCGCGGGAACGTGGCGAGGCACGGCACACCGTATGGGCGCTGGAGGGCATCGCCCAGATGCACCGCAACACCGGGTCCTACGACACGGCGTACGCGATGTTCGAGGAGTCCGCGGCGATCGCCGCACAGGCCGACGACCGGCGCGGACACGCCTGGGCGCTGCGCGGCCTGGCCGACATCGTCTCGGTGCGCGACGGCGACGCGGACCGTGCGCTGGAGCTGCTCGCCGAGGCGGAGGTGATGTGCCGCACCATGAACCTGATGAGCGCGCTGGCCTACAACCACAAGATGCGCGGCAACGTGCTCTATCGCGCGGGCCGCTTCGCCGAGGCGCGTGACATCTACCAGGAGGCGCTGTCCGAGTTCCGCACCATGAGCGAGCCGCGCGGCGAGGCCCTCGCCAGGCTGGGGCTCGTCAAGTCCCTGGCCCGGCTGGGACGCGACCGGGACGCGACAGCCGCCGATCTCGCCGAGCTGGCCGGTGTGCTGGACCGCATCGGGCTGCGGCACGCCCGCCGGATGGTGGACCGCGCGCGGGTGGAGTTCGGCATCACGGAGCACGAGGAGACGGCGACGGCGTCCCCGGAACACCAGGCCGCCACCGCCTGACACGAAGGACCCCGCCCCGGCCCGCCACGGCCCCGGGACGGACCTGGGGCCGTGGCGTTCGACGGCTTACACGGAGGCCTGGTCGTTGTCCTTCATCGAACCCCAGCCGTGCCACCGCTCGACCTCGATCCACGCGCTGGTCCGGGCGCGGACCCGGTCCGGATACGGGCCACCGATGTAGTGGTGCGCGATGCGGTCGATGTCGGCCAGGCCCTCGTCCTCACGCATCTCGACGACACGTCCGATGAGCGTGACATGGGTGTACCAGTCGTCCTTGTCCAGGACGGTGAGGGTCACCCGCGGATCGCGGCGCAGGTGCTTCAGCCGCACCCGGCCGTCGTCCAGGTTGACCAGGACACGGCCGTCCTCCCACGCGTACCAGGTGGGAGTGGACACGGGGGTGCCGTCCGAGCGCACGGTGGCCATGACGGCCGGATTGGGGCCGCGCAGCAGGGCGACGGCCTCGGGCGGCAGCGGCGGCTTGGACATGAGAACTCCTTGCTGACGGGTGGCGGGGCAAGCCGGAGGACATGGCGGGCCCCGCGATGCCGGGATGGTACGTTCCGTCAGCGGTCGGAGACCAGCAGGGTCTGGAGGATGCGGCCGCAGTCCCCGGCCTCGTCGTCGAGCTGCCCGAGCGCCAGGCCGGATCCGTGGGGGCTGGCCGCGGTGGCGGCGCGTATGCAGAACCATTCGCCGACGGGTTCCCGGTGCAGCGCCAGCGTGATGTCGGTGTTGATGACGAACCCCTGCTGATGGTCGAGTTCGAAGGCCACGGCCCAGTTGCTGTCGGCCAGCGTGAGGGCGCGGGTCAGGGGAGTGTCCTCCTCACCGGCCACCAGCGGGATGCGCTGCCGTGCCCAGGCCGTGCCCGGGCCGGGCGTGTCGAACGCCTTCCCCGGCTCGAACCGCCACTCCATCGCGGAGAGGTAGCCGTCCAGGTACGCGCCCGCCATCGTCTGCGCGGGCTGCGCCTCCGGCAGCTCGGGCGGGGCCGGAACCGGTCGCAGCGACGGGGTGTCGGCAGGGCTGGCGGCGATTTTCCAGGCCCGTGCCACCAGCACGCTCTTGCCGTCGGAGGTCAGCTCGCCCTCCAGCAGCTCGGTGCGCCCGCCCGAGCGGAGCGTACGGACGTGGACCTCCAACTCGCCCACGGGAACCGGGCGCGGCAAATCCAGCGTGATGCGGGCGATGCGCAACCCCTCGCGGGCCGCGTGCTGTTCGAGCGCCCTGCCCAGCAGCGCGGAGGGAGGGCCGCCGTGCTGCGTCTTCGGGCTCCACGGCCCCGCCGTGGCAGGACTGGACGCATAGCGACCGCCACCCAGGTGCCGATAGAAGGACTCGGGCAATGACTCCGTATTCACCGGTTCGCCTCTCCGCTGGCTGTGTCGGGGCCACCTTAGTTTTCGGCGCGGACGGTGACCGCCGCGAGCGTGACGACCGCCAGCACGGCCGCGCCGATGAGGATCGCGGGCGGGGAGAAGACCCCGGTGAACAGGGTGATGACGTAAGGGGCCAGGAAGCCCAGGTAGGCCATCGTCCAGAAGTACGAGGTCAGGCGCGCCAGCTGGTGCGGCGGTGCGAGAGCGGCGACCTCGGTCAGGCCGTACGCGACGCACAGGCCGTACCCGGCGCCGAGCACGACCGAGGCGAGCAGGGCGATCACGGGCTGGGCCTGCGCCGCGGCGAGCGCGGAGACCAGCAGCCCGAGGGCGACGGCGGCCAGCCCGATGGAGCCCGTGGCGACCCGGTGCCGGGCGGCGAGCGACCGCGCGAACGGCGCCACGATGATGCCCGCGCCCGGGGTGACGGCGGTGATCACACCGGCGTAGACGGTCTCCCAGCCCTTCAGTTCGCCGTCGACCAGCCCGGGCAGCGTGGCGAACGCCACCGCCGGGGCGATGAACACCCACGGCGCCACCGGGGCCACCATCCTGCGGAACGCGCGCGCCGGGGCCCGCCGCTCCTCCGGCGCGACGGATGCGACAGCGGCCGATTCCGTGCCGGAGCGGGCCGGGGAGGACTCGGGGGCACGGGCGGCGCACAGCGCGGCGACGGCGGTGAGGACCAGATGCGGGACATAGGCGGTGACCATGGGGTGCGGGGCCCACTGGGCGATCAGGGAGGCGGCCAGGCCGCCGGTCGCGAAGCCCGCGGACAGGAACAGGCCGGAACGGCGGGCCGCCACCCCCGGGTTGGGCGCGGTGCCGTGCGGGGGCGAGGACAGCTCCGTGATCCAGGCGCTGCCCGCCGCCAACAGGGCACCCGCGCCGATCCCGGTCAGGAAGCGCCCTGGCCACAGGAAGGCGGAGGCGGTGGGACCGATCATCAGCAGGCAGGTGGCCAGCGCCGATGTGCCCAGCGCGAGGAAGACGACGGGGCGGCGGCCCCGCCGGTCGGCGAGCGGACCGCCCAGCAGCAGGCCGGGGATGAGCCCCAGCACATAGATGCCGAACAGGGCAGTCGTGCCGGCCGTGGTCAGGCCCAGATCGCTGCGGTAGGCACCCAGCAGGGCGGAGAACTGGTTGGCGCTCCAGCCGGAGGCCGTCATCACCCAGCCCGCCCTGAGCCAGTGCCGTGGCGCGGGCGCGGTGGCGTCCGGCGGCGGGGCGGGAGCGGAGGTCGAGGGTGGAGCGGTCGTGGCGGAGTGCTTGCTCATACCCACCGTTGTACGGGCCGTCCGGCGCCCGGCGCCGCCTCCGTTCAGGAATCCTGAATGCCGTCGTGACCAGGCGCGATACGGTCGTATCGTGGCCGGTATGGATCTGCGCAAGCTGTCCTCGTTCCTGGCGGTGGTCGAGGAGGAGCACTACGGACGGGCCGCCTCCCGGCTCTTCCTGTCGCCGGCCGCGGTCACCCAGCATGTGCAGCAGCTGGAGCGGGAGTTCGGCACCCGGCTGCTGGACCGGGGCAGGGGGCCCGTCGTATCGACCGTCGCCGGACAGCGGCTCGTCTCCCACGCCCGCACCCTGCTCGCCGCCGCGAACGCGGCCGTCGAGGACGTGACCGAGGCCGCCCTCGCCCCGCCCGCGGGTGTGCGCACCCTGCGGGTGGGCATCATGGGTCACGGCTCGGCCGAGGTCACCCCGGCCGCCGTCAGTGCCTTCCGCCGTGCCAGGCCGGAAGTGCCGCTGGAACTCGTCCAGTTGACCTTCACCGAGCACATCAGCGCGCTCCGCGAGGACCGCGTGGACGTGGCCTTCGTACGGCCCGCCTTCGAGGCCGAGGGCATCGAGGTGGACTTCATCACTGCCGAACAGCGGATCGTCGCGGTCCCGGCCCGCTCCGCCCTCGCGGACGCCGCAGCAACCGGCGTCCACCTGGCCGACGTCATCGACCTGCCCTACCTTCAGCTGCCGCCGCACACGCCGCGCACCTTCACCGACTACCTGTACTTCGAGACCGGCGAACGCCGCGCACCCGACTGCGCCCTCACGCCCCAGGACATCCTCACCAGCGTGGCGGCGGGCCGCGGCGCCGGATCGGGGCTTGCGTCCTTCGCCCGCTACTACCGCTGGCCGGGCGCCCGGTACGTACCGGTGCTGGACGCCCCCCACGCCCACAGCGTCCTCGCCACCCGCACGACGGACACCAACCCCGAAGTGCGCATCTTCCGCGCGCTGACCGTGGCCCTGGCCCGTGAGTACCCATGGTCGTCATGCGAGGCGGCGGGTCACAACACCACACGGTGATCTGTCGATGTGACCTTCATGGACAAGGGGATGAACACCGGCCACATACACGAGCATTGACAAGTGTTGACATGCCCACGACTATGCAGCTTGGTCCAGGCCAACGAGCATGGAAGAGGTCATCGGATGGCACGAGCCAGAACCAGAACCAGAATCAGACCCAGAACCGCCCTGCTCAGTGTTCTCGCCCTGCTGGCCGGGCTGTTGAGTCTTCAGCTCAGCGGCCCGGCCTCGCGCGCGACCGCCGCGCCGACCACCTTCACCCACCCCGGAGTGCTGGTGAGCCGGGGCCAACTCGACTACGCCCGGGCGAAGGTGCAGGCCGGTCAGCAGCCCTGGAAGGCCGCGTACGACAACATGATGGCCAGCTCCTACGCCTCCCTGTCGCGTAACCCCAAGCCGCGCGCCATCGTGGAATGCGGATCGTCGTCCAACCCCAACAACGGCTGCACCGACGAGCGCCAGGACGCCATCGCGGCCTACACCGACGCGCTCGCCTGGTACTTCACCCGGGACAGCAGATACGCCAAGAAGGCGATCGAGATCATGGACGCCTGGTCCGCGACCATCACCGATCACACCAACAGCAACGCCCCGCTCCAGAGCGGCTGGTCCGGATCCACCTGGCCACGCGCCGCCGAGATCATCAAGTACACCTACGACGGCGGCTGGGCGAACTCCGGCCGCTTCGCCACCATGCTGCGCACCGTGTACCTCCCCGAGGTGATCAGCGGGGCCGAGACCAAGAACGGCAACTGGCAACTGGTCATGACCGAGGCGGCGATCGGCATCTCCGTCTTCATCGAGGACCGCACCAGTTACGACAAGGCCGTCAGCACCTACCTCGCCCGCGTCCCGGCGTACGTCTACGTGGCCGCCGACGGCGATCTGCCCAAGCCGCCCGCGAACAGCAGCATCGACACCGAGGCCGAGATCGTGAAGTACTGGCAGGGCCAGAGCACCTTCACCGACGGCCTCTCCCAGGAGACCTGCCGCGACTTCGGGCACACCGGCTGGGGCATCGCCTCCATCGCGGACATCGCCGAGACCAGCCGCATCCAGGGCCAGGACCTCTACCCGAAGATCCAGGAGCGGCTGCGCCAGGCCCTGGGCTTCCACACGTCCTACGAGAACGGCGCCACCGTGCCGTCCTGGCTGTGCGGCGGCTCGGTCAAGAAGGGCCTCGACGAGGTCACCGAGGTCGGCTTCAACGCCCTCCACAACCGCCTCGGCATCGCCATGTCCAACACCCAGAAGTACACCGAGGCGCACCGTCCGTCCGGCACCGACAACTACTTCAACGCGTGGACGACCCTCACCCACGCGGACAACCCCTCCTGACCGTCCACGGCAGGAGCGGCGGGCCGGACGTTCGCATCGGGACGTCCGGCCCGCCCTGACCGGCATCAGCTGTCGAGCGGGAAGTGGCACAGGGCCTCGTGCGGCTCGCGCCCGGTGGGCGCCGCGGGTGCGCGGCTGACGGCCGCGGGGGCGGTCTCGGCGCAGCGGGGCTCGCTCTTCCAGCAGCGGGTCCGGAACCGGCAGCCCGAGGGAATGCCGTACGGGGAGGGGATCTCCCCGTGCAGGGGGATCTCCGTATCGTGTGCCGCCCCGGACACCTCCAGCCGGGGAGCGGAGGACATCAGGGCGGCGGTGTAGGGGTGCAGCGGCCGGTCGAAGACCTCGTCGGCGCGGCCGTGTTCGATGACCTTGCCCAGGTACATCACCGCCACCCGGTCGGAGACGTACCGGACCACGGACAGGTCGTGGGAGATGAACACGTAGGAGACGCCGAGCCGCTCCCGCAGCTCGGAGAGCACATTGAGCACCTGGGCCTGCACCGACAGGTCCAGCGCGGACACGGGCTCGTCGCACACGATGAGGTCGGGTTCGAGGGCCAGCGCACGGGCGATGCCGATGCGCTGCCGCTGCCCGCCGGAGAACTCGTTCGGGTAGCGGTGGGCGTCGCTCTCCCGCAGCCCGACGAGGGACAGCAGCTCAACGACCCGGCGGTCCCGTTCCCGCGCGGTGGGCACGATGTCGCGGTGGGTGCGCCACGGCTCGCCGATGAGGTCGGCCGCGGACATCCGGGCGTTGAGCGAGGCGAACGGGTCCTGGAACACCATCTGCACCCGGCGCCGCCACGCCAGCAGTTCCCTGCCCTTCAGGGTGAAGGGATCGGTGCCGTCGAAGCGCACCGTTCCCGCGTCCGGCCGCTCCAGCCCGAGGACCACCCGGGCCAGGGTCGACTTTCCGCATCCGGACTCGCCCACCAGGCCGAGGGTCTGGCCGCGCTCGACCCGGATGTCGACTCCGTCGACCGCGGTCAGCCGGCGGCGGCCGTGGCCGAACGACTTCGTCACGCCGCGGACGTCGAGCAGAGGCGTTCCGGGGTTCTCAGCCACGGTCGAGCTCCTCGGAGAAGTGGCAGGCGGCCGAGCGCGAGGCGCCCACGGGCTCCAGGGGAGGGCGTTCCCGGGCGCAGCGTTCGCCGGCCAGCGGACACCGGGCCTGGAAGACACAGCCGGGCGGCACCGCGCTCAGCTCGGGCGGGCTGCCGGGGACGGCGGGCAGTGGGCGCCCCCTGACGGCGTGTTCGGGTACGGAGTCCAGCAGCGCCCTGGTGTAGGGGTGGCGGGGGCGGGAGAACACCTCTCGCACCGGGCCGGTCTCCACCACCGTGCCCGCGTACATCACCACGACGTCGTCCGCGCGCCGGGCGACCACCGCCAGGTCGTGGGTGATCAGCACGAGCGCCATGTCCCGTTCGGTCTGGAGGTCCCGCAACAGCCGCATGATCTGCGCCTGTACGGTGACGTCGAGCGCGGTCGTGGGCTCGTCGGCGATCAGCACATCGGGGTCCAGGGCGACGGCCATCGCGATCAGCAGCCGCTGGCGCATGCCGCCGGAGAACTGGTGCGGGTACGAGCGGGCCCGCAGCCGGGGCTCGGGGATGCCGACGCGCGTCATCAGCTCCACCGCCTTCTCCGCGGCGTGGCGGCGCGACAGCCCGCGATGGATGCGGAACGGCTCGGCGAGCTGACGGCCGACCGGCTGGACGGGGTTGAGCGCGGCCAGCGCGTCCTGGAAGACGATCGACAGCACGGGACCGGCCAGCTTTCTGCGCTCGGCCGGGCCCAGTCCCACCACCTCGGTGCCGGACACCCGTACCGAGCCGCCCGTCACCTCGGCCACGGGGTCGAGCAGCCCGGCGATGGACAGCGCGGTCATCGACTTCCCGCAGCCGGACTCGCCGAGGAGCGCCAGGGTGCGCCCCTTGTGCACGCCGAAGCTGACGCCGTCCACGGCGCGGACCGTGCCGGAGGGGGTGTGCAGATCGACGCGGAGCCCCTCGACCTCGAGCGCGGGGCGGCCGGTCGTGGCGGGCGAGGGGAGGGCGGATGGCTTCACGCGATCATCTCCGGGGGTACGGCGGCCCGCTCGCCGCGCCGCTTCCGGGGCAGCGTCAGCCGCCACCGCTGGCCGGGGTCGGTGGCCAGGCGCACCCAGGCGGCGAGCACCGTGGCCGACACCGTGGTGACCATGATGGCGAGCCCCGGCAGCACGGCGATCCACCAGGCGGTCCGCAGGTACTGGCGCCCCTGGGCCACCATCAGCCCCCAGCTCACCTCGGGCGGCTGGATGCCGATGCCGAGGAAACTCAAGGACGACTCGGTCAGCATGACGAAGCAGAAGTCGAGCGTGGCCACGGTCAGCAGGGTCGGCAGCGCGATCGGCAGGAGGTGCCGCCGGATGATGGCCGATCCGGGCGTACCGAACGTCCGGGCCGCGTCGACGAACAGACGGCTCCTCAGCTCGGCAGCCTCCGCGCGGGCGGTGCGCAGATAGACGGGGATGCGCGCGACGGCGAGGATCAGCACGATGTTCATCGCGCTGGGTGCGAACACGTACAGCACGACCACCGCGATCAGCAGGGACGGAAAGCTGAGGATGACATCGGCGACGCGCATCGCGACGTTCTCGCGCACGCCCCCGTGGTACCCGGCCCACAGCCCCAGGGCGGAGCCGATCAGCAGCGAGCACAGCACCGCGGGCACCGCGATGGACAGCGTCGTCGCGGCGGCGTCCACCAGCCGGGCCAGCACGCTGCGGCCCAGGACGTCCGTGCCGAGCAGTCCGTAGAAGCCGTGGTCGAGGGAGGGCGGGCGCAGCGAGGCGCGCAGATCCTGCCGTACCGCCCGGTCGCCGAGGAAGAGCCGGCCGAACAGCGCGACGAGGAACACCAGGGCCAGGATGACGGCCGCGGCGGCCGCGCCCCGGTCCCTGCCGAGCAGCCGCCACCAGCGGGGCGGCCGGGTACGCGACGAGGCAGCCGCGGGTGACGTGTGGTCGTCGGGGGCGGACATGGTGGCTCCTTCGCTCACGCCGGCACCGCCTGGCGCACCCGGGGGTCGATCAGCGCGTGGCAGACGTCGACGAGGATGTTCAGCGCGAAGATCGTCACGGCGGTGAGCAGGACGGCGGCCTGCAACACCGCGAAGTCGCGCTGGAGAATCGAGTCGATCATGAGCTTGCCGATCCCGGGCCAGCCGAAGACCGTTTCCACCACCACCGCGCCGTTGACGAGGCCGACGGCGAGATCCCCGGCGACGGTCAGCACGGGCGTAATGGCGTTGCGCAGGGCGTGCCCGAACACCACGCGCGTGGCATCGGCGCCCTTGCTGCGGGCGACCTTGACGTAAGGAGCCGACAGCGCGCCGACCATGCTGCCGCGGACGACTTGGACGAGCACCCCGAACGGGCGGATCAGCAAGGTGGCCAGCGGCAGCACCCACACCTCGGGACCGCCCAGGGTGCCGGAGGTCGGCAACCAGTCCAGAGCCACTCCGAAGACCAGCACACCCATGATCGCGAACCAGAAGTCGGGGATGCTGGCCGCGGTCATCGACAGCAGCCCCGCGAGCCGGTCGACGGCCGACTGGGGCCGGTAGGCGGCGAGGCTGCCGACCAGCAGGGCACCGAGGACCGCCAGCAGCATCGTCATTCCGGCGAGTTGGAGGGTGACGGGAAACGCCTCCAGCACCATCGCGTCGGCGGGCTCCCCGGTGCGCAGCGATACGCCGAAGTCGAGCCGCGCGGCATTGCCGAGGTAGTCCCACAACTGCACCGGGAGGGAGTCGTCGAAGCCGTGGGCCGCGGAGAATTCCGCGCGCTGCTCGGGGGTGGCGCTCAGCGGGAGGTAGAGGTCGACGGGGTTGCCGGTGAGGCGGGCCAGGCAGAACACGCCCAGCACCACGAACACCAGGGGGATCGCGCTGGAGATGATGCGCTTGCGCAGGAAGGACGTCATGTCAGTGGTTCCCCGCCTTCACGGGGCGGACCTCGGCCAGCCGCATCTCGTCCCCGGTGGCGGAGTCCGGGCGGTACCGCACCGAGGGCGACAGCCCGAGCAGCCCGCGCATATGGGCCAGGTAGGCGTACTGCGCCACCTTCTCGTTCTGGTAGGCGAGCACCTGGGCGAAGGCCCTCTGACGGGCCTTGCCGGACAGCGCGTTCGCCGCGGCGATGCGCCGGTCGAGCCGCCGCGTGCCGAACGTGGACTGGGGGCCGTCGCTCAGCAGGTACTGACTGGTGGTGAAGGCGGCGTCCCCGGCCTGGTTGCCGTGCATGATGAGCAGCGCTATCGGCCCGACGCCGCGGGGGAGCGGGCGCAGCTGGTACTGGAGGTGGGTGGCGGTGTCCGCCATCCGGATCCGTACGTTCAGCCCGATGCGCGCCATCTGGTACTGGAGCGCCTCGGCCACCTCCGCGATCCCGGCGAACTGGCCGTTGCGCGCGACGAGGGTGATCCGCCGCTCGACCGGTACGCCGTCGGCGGCCGCCCGCTCGACCAGGGCACGGGCCGCGGCCACCCGGTACGGGATGGTGGCGAGGTCGTCGTTGTGGCCCACCACGCCGGGCGGGACGAGTTGCGCGGCGGGCTTGGCGAGCCCCCCGAGCAGCGCCTCGACGATGCCCGTGCGGTCGACGGCCATGCCGATCGCCCTGCGCACCCGGATGTCGTTCAGCGGTGCCTCACGGCCGTCCAGCCGCAGGGCGGTCGTCTCGTTGTTGGGGTAGGCGACGGTGCTGTCCTTGGTCGCGTCCACGGGGTCCAGCGCCGTCGCGATGTCGGCCTCGCCCTTGTCGATCATCGCGGCCCGGACACTGGCGTCGCTGCGCCATACGTATCTGGCGCGGGGGTAGGCGGGGGCCTTGCCCCAGTACCGGTCGTTGCGGGCAAGGGAGATGGAGACCCCGGTCTCCCACTTCCTGACGGCGTAGGGGCCGGTCCCGACCGGTATGCGCACCTTGGCCCCGGTGTCGGTGGTGCGCGGCACGATCTCGATGAAGCTGAGCCGCAGCGGGAGGATGGGGTCGGCCTTCCGGGTGGTGACGGTCAGCCGGGTGGGGCTGACGGCGCGCACGGCGAGCTTCTCGTCGCCGAAGACATAGCCGTCCACATTGCACGCGAGGTCCGAGTTGACGGCCCGTTCGATGGAGAAGGCGGCGTCCTCCGCGGTGAACGGGCGCCCGTTCTGGAAGGTCACGCCCGAGCGGATGCCGAAGGTCCACGTGGTGGGCTTCGTCTGCCGCCAGCCGGTCGCCAGCAGCGGTTCCAGCTTGCCCGATGTGGGGTCCCGTTCCACCAGCGGTTCGGTGACGTTCGAGCGGACGACGACTCCGGTCGCGGTCAGCGACGACTCGCAGGGCTCCAGCGTCGGCGGTTCCTGGGTGAGCACCACCCGCAGCGTGCCGCCGCCCGCGCTCCCGGCGTCACCGGCGGCATCGCTGTTCGCCACGGCGCACGCGCTGGTCACCAGCATCGTCCCCGAGACCACAAGGGTGAGCACGGTGCGCGCCCGGTCGGATCTCATCCTGGCCCCCGAGACTGTCTACATGTGCGTACTCGGTCTGCATTTATAAACGCCGAAGCTAAGGCCGAGGTGGTGGGGCGTCAAGAGATCTGACAGAAGGCGCAGTTGGGTAAAGCGGCGGTCACGCCCCATCCGGGCGGCGGGCGGTGGTGAGCACCCCCGTGAACGCGGCGAGAAACGGGCTGTCGTGGGCTCCGGCGGCCTGCGCCTCCAGCCACGACCGGAGTTCCTCGTGCCGACCGGGCTCCCGTTCCAGGGCGAGGAGCAGGGTGTCGTGCACGATGCCGCGCCACACCGGTTCGTTCACGGAGAAGGAATACGGGACGGCCGCCACCTCCGCCATTCCGCGCGCCGCCAGCTCCAGCGGGATCTTTCGCCCCGCCAGCGGCTGGGGGAGCGCACGCTCCAGCAGATCGTCCAGGGGGCGCACCAGCGCGTCGTCGTCACGCCCGGCCGACAGCATGGTGGCACCGTAATCGAGTTCGAACAGCACCAGGCGCCCACCGGGGCGTACGAGGCGAACCAGCAGATCCAGCAGCTCACCGAAGAGCGGATGCGGCGCGTACATCAGCACCCGCTCGGTGCGGACCGCGTCGTACGAACCCTCCTCCAGCTCCGACGTCTCGAGAGCCGCGTGGAGCCACGAGAGGTTGGGCGGCGACGGGACGGCGCGCTGCCGGGCCGTGTCCAGCAGGTCCGGATTCTTGTCCAGCCCGGTGAAGCGGGCGTCCGGGTACCGACGGGCCAGTCGGGCCACCTCCAGCCCGATGCCGCACCCGGCGTCAAGTACGCGCATCCCGGGGCGAATGCCGAGTGAACGGCGCATGGCCCGGTGGATCGCCCGCACCCCCGGCAGCCGGTCCACTCCGTCCAGGAAACCGGTCAGGGCGGCCGAGCCCGCGCGCAGCGGGTCGCGGAACCCTTCGTGCAGGTCGGCCTTCGGGGCGTCGGTCATGGCTGGTCCTCACGGCGTCGGTAAGGAAGCTGGGACGGGTGGAGCCATTCGCCCCAACGGTAGCCCGCGAGGCCCCGATTCGGCCGGTCCCCGGACGCCGTGTGTGAAGGGGGTGTGATCGCCGGACCCTGCCTGCTCAGCGGGGCGGCGGATGACCTTAGACTGCCCTCGTCTTCAAGTCGATCAGGAGCACCACATGCAACGCCGCCTCGCCCCCGCCCTCGCTCTCGTGGCCGTGACCGCCCTCGCACTCACCGGGTGCGCACAGGACTTCGAGAAAGGGCCGGAGGGGAAGGTCACCGAGAAGGTGAAGGACGGGAAGAAGTTCTATCTGGTCGTCGATCCCGCTAAGGGGGGCGAGGAGAAGAAGTTCCGGGTCAGCAAGTACGACTACCACGACTGCAACCGGGGCTCGAAGTACCCCAAGTGCATCGACGATTAGTCCTATTCGAACCGCGCGGTGTCGCCCGCTCCCCGGCGTACGATCCGGGCCTCGCCGTCGGAGAAGTCGATGACCGTGGTCGGCTCGGTGCCGCAGTCGCCCGAGTCGACCACGGCGTCCACCACATGGTCGAGCCGCTCCTTGATCTCCCAGCCCTGCGTCATCGGCTCGTCCTCGCCGGGCAGCAGCAGGGTGCTGGACAGTAGTGGCTCGCCGATCTCGGCGAGCAGCGCCTGAGTGACGGCGTGGTCCGGAATCCGCACCCCGACCGTCTTCTTCTTCGGATGCGGCAGCGCCCGCGGCACGTCCTTCGTCGCGGGCAGGATGAAGGTGTAGCTGCCGGGCGTCGCCGCCTTGATCGCGCGGAACACATCCTTGTCGATGTGCACGAACTGACCCAGCTGCGCGAAATCCTGGCACACGAGGGTGAAGTGGTGACGGTCGTCGAGATTACGGATCGACCGGATCCGGCTGATGCCGTCGCGGTTGCCCATCTGGCAGCCCAGCGCGAAGCAGGAGTCCGTCGGGTAGGCGACAAGCGCGCCGGAGCGGATCCTGTCGGCCACATTGCTGATCGTGCGCGCTTGAGGATTGTCGGGGTGCACATCGAAGTACTTCGCCATCCGCCGAGCGTAATCGATCGCCGGGAACATGCGCAGAGCGATGATCCGGAAAGGGCGCGGGGAGCCGTGCCGGTCCGGTCGCTCACCCCGTGACCGGCAGCCTCTGCTCGCACCAGATGGTCTTTCCGGCGGTGGTCTGGCGCGTCCCCCAGTTGTGGCTGAGCTGGGCGACGAGCACCAGGCCGCGGCCGCCCTCGTCGTAGGCGAGGGTGCGGCGCAGATGGGGCGTGGTGCTGCTGGCGTCGGACACCTCGCAGATCAGCTTGCGGTCGCGGATCAGCCGCAGCCGGATCGGCGCGGCGCCGTAGCGGATGGCATTGGTGACCAGCTCGCTGACCAGCAGCTCGGTGACGAAGACCAGATCCCACAGCCCCCATGCGTCGAGCTGCTCCACGGCCAGCTTCCGGGCCTGTACGACCAGGGCAGGGTCGTCGGCGATGTCCCAGCCGGCGACCCGGTCGGGGGCCAGGGCGAGGGTACGGGCGAGCAGCAGGGTGATGTCGTCCGCCGGGCGGTCGGCCGCCAGTGTGCGCAGAACGGTGTCGCAGGCCGTGCTCAGCGATGCGTCCGGCACCGACAGCGTGTCGCACAGCTTGGTCAGCCCCGCGTCGATGTCGCGGTCCCTCGCCCGCACCAGACCGTCGGAGTACAGGGCGAGAACGCTGCCCGCGGCCAGGTCCAGCTCGGTGGTCTCGAACGGGAGGCCGCCCACTCCGAGGGGCGGGCCGGTGAAGCCGCACACCAGATCGGCCCGGCCGCCGGGGGTGACGAGGACGGGCAGCGGATGACCGGCCGAGGCCAGCGCGCAGTGCCGGGAGACCGGGTCGTACACCGCGTACAGACAGGTCGCTCCCACCTCGCCGGTGGTCGCCGTGTCGGTGTCCTCCTCGTCCTCTTCGGCCCCTTCGGCCGTGTTATCCCGCTCGTCATCGGTGAGGTGGATGACCAGGTCGTCGAGATAGGTGAGGAGCTCGTCGGGCGGGAGGTCGACATCGGCCAGGGTGCGCACGGCGGTGCGCAGCCGTCCCATGGTGGCGGAGGCGTTGAGGCCGTGGCCGACCACATCCCCGACGACGAGCGCCACACGGCTGCCGGACAGCGGGATCACATCGAACCAGTCGCCGCCCACTCCGGCCCGCGAATCCGCCGGAAGATAACGGGACGCCACCTCGACGGCCGTCTGCCGGGGCAGATGCCGGGGCAGCAGATTGCGCTGGAGCGCCAGGGCGGTGGCCCGCTCACGGGTGTAACGGCGCGCGTTGTCGATGGCCGCGGCGGCCTTGGCGGCCAGCTCCCCGGCGTCGGACAGGTCGCTGTCGGTGAAGGGCCGGGTGTCCCGCGTACGCCAGAAGGCCACCATCCCCAGCACGCTGCCCCGCGCCCGCAGCGGAGCCGTGATCAGCGAGCGCATGCCGTGGTCCAATACTGCCCCGGCGGGCTCGGGGACCAGCGCCTGCCAGTCGACGCAGGCCCGCAGATCGGGTTCGATCCTCGCCCGCCCGCAGGGCGAACCGCGGGCCAGTGGATCGCACAGGGCAAGCCGGGGCGGCCCGCCCACGGGGAGCAGCGGATGGTCGCGGCGGACCCCGGCCACGGCCACCCGGCGCACCTGTGTGGCGCCCTCCGAGGGCATCTCCTCCCCGGCCAGGACGCACACCGCCAGATCGACGGTGACGAAGTCGGCGAACCGGCCCACCGCCACCTGTGCCAGCTCCTGCGCGGTCCGCTCCGCGTCGAGGGTTGCGCCGATGGCCGTGCCCGCGTCGTGCAGCAGCTTGAGGCGGTCATGTGCCGACCGCGCCCGATCCCGCTGGCTCAGGGCGCGCACCGCCAGCTCCGAGACGGCGAGACTGATGACGAGCAGCAGGGCGGCCGTCCAGCCCTCCTGGGCGCTGGTGACGGACAGCGCTCCCCACGGGCGGGTCAGGAAGAAGTCGAACCAGAGGGTGGCCGACAGCGCCGCGACCACTCCGGCACTCCGGTACCCCAGGGCGGCCACGGCCACCACCACCGCCACCAGCACGAGAGCCGCGTCGGTCCGGGGGAAGATGGTACGGAACGGCACCAGCAGCAAGGAAACGATCAGCGGCCCCACCAGGGCGAACGCTATCGCTGTCCGGATGTTGCTCAGCCAGCGCACACCAAGCCACTTACCCACCCGAATGCGGATTTACCGCATCGGGCACGGGGCGGTTCGGGGTCGGGGACGGTCCTCCGCGAGGGCCCGGTCGAGTTGCTCGGTGCGGAAGCCGCTGCGCACGGCCCACCCGTAGCTGACCAGCGCGAGGGCGACGACCGCGAGCAGGTCGTACGGCTCGCCCAGCGGTGGCGTGGCGAGGGGGCCGAACGCGCCGTAATGGGAGACCGCCAGGACGGCGAGGAGCGTGGCGATCAGCCAGACACCGGCGTCCAGATGACGGCGTCCCTCCGCGGTGCTGGCTGCCCTCAGCGCGGCGAGGAACAGCGCCACGGTCGCCACCATGGCCCCCATGTACCAGGGGAAGTCCCAGCTGTCCGGCCGCCGGGCCCCGCTGACGTGCATGAACCAGCCTCCGCGCACGGTGACCGCGACCCAGGCCACGAGGAACGCGGTGGACAGGGCCCACCCCGTGCCACGGCGGACCCAGCCACTGCGCACCGAGGTGTAGGCGCCGTACACGGCGAGCCCGGCGAAGGCGATGATGAGCAGCTGGACGAGCGCGGAGAACCCGGCGGCGTAGACGATGAACAGCCCGGCGGCGTAGCCGGTGGGCGCCCACAGCCGGATGGCGGGCAGCCGCCACGTGCCGGGGAGGTCCGGCGCGGTGCGGCGCAGGACGGGCAGGATGGCACTGCCCATGAGATAGCTGAGCACCAGCCCGGCGGAGACGACGGAGACGAGCTGGTACCAGCTGGGGAAGGGCAGCAGGAACAGCGCGCTCACGACGAGTGCGGTGATCAGCGAGATCCAGGGGATGCCGTACCGGTTGACCTTGGCCAGGGGCGCGGGGGCGTAGGCGTCGACGCCGAAGGCGTAGGAGGCGCGGGCGGCGCTGCCCAGGGTGACCCAGCCGTTTCCGGCGGGGGAGACGGCGGCGTCGATGAGCAACACGGTGGCGAACGAGCCGAACCCGGCGGCGCCCAGCGCGGAGAACAGGGGAGAGGACGCCCAGTCGCTGCTGGTCAGCCCCGCCCAGTCGCCCGGGGCCAGGCCCGCGTCCTTCCAGTCGAGAGCGCCCAGGAAGCCGATCTGGAGCCCGAGGTAGATGACCATGGGGATGAGGATGGATCCGATGACGGCGAGGGGGGATGTCGCGCCGTGGGTTGCGCGCCTCACCGCCGTAGTCGAGGACCTGGCGGGAGCCGAGGTAGCCGAAGGCGATGCCACCGATGGCCAGGGCGTGGACGATGCCACCGGGTCCGGTGGGGAGGAAGCCGCCGTGGGCGTGGAAGTTCCTTCCCTCGAAGGCGGAGAACAGCAGGATGAAGGTGGCGACGGGAACCACCACCTTCCACACCGTCACCCACGTGTTGACCTTGGCCAGCAGCCGGACCCCGAAGAGGTTGAGCACGAAGAACATCAGCAGGAGGGCGACGCCGCCCAGGATTCCGGCCGGCCAGTCGAGGACGGTCGTTCCGCTGTCGATCCGGACCAGATGGAGCTGCGGGTAGCGGCCACCGAGGTACGTCAGGACGGCCTGGGCCTCGACGGCCGGAAGACAGACGGTGCCGATCCAGTAGCCCCAGCCCGTCACCCACCCCGCGAACGCGCCGTGGGAGAGGGCGGGGTAGCGGACGATGCCGCCGGAACGGGGGAAGAGCGTGCCCAGCTCGATCCAGGTCAGGGAGACGATGACGAAGAGGATCGCGCCGATGATCCAGGAGAGGACGGCGGCGGGACCGGCCACGGAGGCCGAGGAGAGGACGGCGAACAGCCAGCCCGAGCCGATCTGGGTGCTGACCCCGAGCAGGGTGAGCTGCCACAGGCCGAGGCTGCGGTGGAGCTTGCCGTCGGGGCTTCTCGCCCCGTCCGACGGGGCGGTTAGGGTAGTCACGAATCCTCCCAGGGGATTCAGCGGCCCTGTCTCATTGGCGTGAGGTGTGGTGGGCCGCGGGACCGATGTGTCCGAGGGGACGGCCTCCTGGCCGGGAGGCCGCCCCCGCTCGGAAGATGGTGGGCGCGGGGTCCGCGCCGGTGGGCTCAGCCGCTCGTGAAGACCAGGTCGTGCCAGGACTTCCGCGGTGCGCCGGTGGTTTCGGACATCACGTGCTTGACGTTCGTGTAGTCCTCGAAGGAGTAGGCGGACATGTCCTTGCCGAAGCCGGACGCCTTGTATCCCCCGTGCGGCATCTCGCTGATGATCGGGATGTGGTCGTTGATCCACACACAGCCCGCCTGGATCTCGCGGGACGCGCGCTGGGCCCGGAAGACGCTGCCGGTCCAGGCCGAGGCGGCCAGCCCGTAGGGGGTGTCGTTGGCAAGCCGGATGGCGTCGTCGTCCGTGTCGAACGGCAGGCAGACGAGGACCGGGCCGAAGATCTCCTGCTGGACGATCTCCGAGTCCTGGGCGGCCCCGGTGATCAGGGTCGGTTCGTAGTACGCACCCCGGGACAGGGGGCCGCCGGGGATCCGTCCGCCGCGTACGACGGTGGCCCCGCCTTCCCTGGCGCGGTCGACCATCGCGGCCACCCGGTCGCGCTGGCGGAAGGAGATCAGGGAGCCCATGTCGGTGTCGGGGTCGTCGACGGGGCCGAGCCGTACGCGTCCATGAGTTCGGCGACCCGCGCCACGAACGCCTCATACCGGGTGCGGTGGACATAGGCCCGGGTGGCGGCCGTACAGTCCTGGCCGCTGTTGATGAGTGCCCCGGCCACGGCGCCACGGGCGGCGGCCTCCAGGTCGGCGTCCTCGAAGACGACGAAGGGTGCCTTGCCACCGAGTTCGAGGTGGACGCGTTTGACGTCCCCGGCCGCGGTCGCGGCGACCTGGCGTCCCACGGCGGTGGAGCCGGTGAAGGAGACCATGGCCACGTCGGGGTGGCTGACGAGGGCGTGTCCGGCGGTGGCGCCCGTGCCGGTGACGACGTTGATGACACCGTCGGGGACACCGGCTTCCCTGGCGGCCTCGGCGAACATCACCGAGGTCAGCGGGGTCAGCTCGGACGGCTTCAGCACCACGGTATTGCCCGCGGCGACCGCGGGCAGCACCTTCCACGCCGCCATCTGGAGCGGGTAGTTCCATGGGGCGATGGAGCCGATGACACCGAGCGGTTCGCGCCGGATGGTGGAGGTGTGCTCGCCGGAGTACTCACCGGCGGACCTGCCCTCCAGGTTGCGGGCGGCACCGGCGAAGAAGCGGACGTTGTCGATGACGCCGGGTATGTCGAAGCCACGGGCCAGTTTGATGGGTTTGCCGCCGATGCGGGACTCGGTGGCGGCGAGTTCGTCACTGCGCGCCTGGAGGAGGTCCGCCCACCGCAGCATGGCCTCGGACCGCTCCGCGGGGGTGGTGCGCGACCAGTCGCCGAAGGCGTGGCCTGCGGCGGTGACCGCTTCGTGGACGTCCTCGGGGCTTGCGAGCGTCTCGGTGGCGAGGACGTCGCCGGTGGCGGGATTGGTGATGGACACCTGTTCCGCGGATCCGCCGGTGCGCCGCTTCCCGGCGATGAACTGCTGTCCTGTGCTTGCCATTCAGTGCTCCTGGGGAACGGGTGCGGGAAGGTTGCCGGGGGCGGGTTCCGGGGCCTGTCGGCCCCACAGGTCGCCGAGGACGTAGCCGTGCGGGAAGGGGTCGCTCTCGTCGAGGACGTACTGCGCGAATCCGGTGATCCAGCCGCGGCCGCTGATCGACGGAAGCACGGCCTCGTAGGGGCCGACCCGGGTGGTTCCGGTGAGCGTGCCGGTGAAGGTGGTGCCGAGCATGCCCTCGTGGACGAAGGGCGTCCTCAGCGGCAGTTTTCCCCGGGCGTGGAGGGCGGCCATGCGGCCGCAGGTCCCGGTGCCGCACGGCGAGCGGTCCAGCGACCCGGTCCAGGTGGCCGGGTCGGTGAGGCTCACCTCCCCGTTGGGCAGGACGACCGCGTTGCGGCCCGAGACCCCGGGGGTCGGCGACGGGCCGTGGATCATCACGAGCGCCACCTGGTCGATCTCGGGGCGCAGCGGATGGCTCACCGGGAACTGCCGCTGCGCGGCGGTGCGCAGCACGGCACCGGCCCGGGTGATGGCCTTTGCCTGGCCGGGCTCCAGGGTGATGCCCAGATCGGCGGCCGCGGCCTGGACGAAGAACTGGCCGCCGAAGACGATGTCGACCGGCACCCGGCCGTACTCGGGCAGGTCCAGCACGTGGTCCAGGGCCACCGCGAAGGCGGGCACGTTCTCGAAGGTGACCCGGGTGACCTTGCCCCGCGACACCTCGGCACGGGCCGTGACCGGTCCGGCCGCGGTGTCCACGGTCAGTTCGGTGACCGGTTCCGTCACCGGTAGCGCCTGGGTCTCCAGCAGGGCCGTCACCGCGCAGATGAGGTTGGAGCCCGACATGGGCCGGAAGCCGCCCTGTTCCAGCACCACCAGACCGAAGTCGGCGGCGGGGTCGGTGGGCGGCAGGACGAGGACGCCGCACATGCCGGGGTAGCCGCGTGGTTCGCGGAGCAGCAGCCGGCGCAGGGGGTCGAGGTGTTCACGGCAGTACCGGAGCCGCTCCGCCATGGTGGCGCCCTTGACGTGCAGATGGCTGCCGATCAGGACGCGCCCGGGTTCCCCCTCGGCGTGTACGTCGATCGCGTGGATGCGCGGGGCGTACGTCATCGGGCGGCCAGGGTGTCCTGGGTGTCCTCGGCGACGGACTCGCCCGCGGCGACCAGCAGCGCGCGGAGTTCGTCGCGGTGGCGTGGGGCCAGCGGGAGCACGGGCCGCCGGGTCGGTCCCGCGCTGTGGCCGATGAGATCGAGACCGGTCTTGATGGCACAGGCGTAGTTGTGGGATTCCAGGAACTGGCAGATCGGGAAGATCTTCGCCCACAGCTCCCGTCCGGCCTTCGGATCGCCCCGGACGGCGAGGGCGTCGTACAGGTCGGCGCACAGGCGCGGAATCACACTGGCGGTGCCCCACACCCCCGCCGTGGCGCCACTGGCGAGTGCGGCGAAGGTGAGGGTGTCCCAGCCGTTGAGCGCGGTGATGTCCCGCGCGTGGTGCTGCGTCACGGCGGTGAACCGCGGGAAGTCGCCGCCGGTGTCCTTGAACGAGGTCACCCCGGTTTCCCCGGCCAGCCGGGCGAATTGCTCGGGGGTCAGGTCCACGCCGGTGGCGGCGGGGATGTTGTAGTACATGACCGGGATGCCGATGGCCTGCGACACCGCGCCGTAGTGCGCCAGCAACTCCTCCCAGGACGGGGTGTCGTAGAAGGGCGGGACCACCATCACGGCTGCGGCGCCCGCTTGTTCGGCGTGTGCGCTCAGCTCCACGGTCTCGGCGGTGCTGAGCGCGCCGGTGCCCGCGACGACCGGGACCCGCCCCGCGGCGGCCTCGACGTACAGCTCGGTCACGCGCTTGCGCTCCGCGGTGCTCAGGGTGGTGAACTCACCCGTGCTGCCACCGGGCACGAGACCGCTGATGCCGCCGGAGACGATGTGCTCGGTCTGGCGCCGGACACCCTCGGCGTCCACGGCGGATCCGTCCGCGGTCAGCGGTGTGACAACGGCGGCGAGGATGCCGGTGAACTGCGGGGCATGCATGGAATCTCCTCAACTCTGAGGCTGCTGGGGGGACTTCTGGGGGGCTCGCATGAGATGGACGAGTTCTTCCGCACTCGACCGGATGTGCAGGTCCACTTCGGCGCGGACGCGTGTCGCGTCGCCGGATTCGATGACCTCGACCAGCCGCCGGTGCAGTTCGAGGTCGCGTTGCGGGTCGTCACGGGTGAGCTGGTCGACCGTCATGGCCATCCGGATCTGCGCGGCGACCAACGGCCAGATCTTGGTCAGCATCGCGTTGCCCGACGCCAGCCACAGCGTGCGGTGGAACTCCAGGTGGGTGAGGTCCGCCGCCACCGGGTCCGCCCGCCGCACGGCGGCTTCGTGGTCGTCCAGGGCCTGCCGCAGAGCCGCCACCCCCGCACCCTGAGGGTCCTCGGCCAGCCGGAGCGCGGCCATGGCTTCCAGGGAGACACGGACATCGGCGAGGTCGAGCAGCACCTCGGGGCTGGTCTCCGCCACGCGGATCCCCTTGTACGGCTCCTGGACCAGGGCCCCCTCGTGGATGAGGGCGTGCAGGGCTTCCCGCAGCGTCGGACGGCTCACGTTCAGCACGGCGGCGAGCTCGACCTCCTTCACCCGCTGGCCCGGGGCGAGTTCCCCGGCCAGCAGCGCCCGGCGGATCGCCTCGACGACCTCTTCCTTGCGGGTGCCGCCGCTGACCGGCCGCAGCGCCCGGTGCGCGGACCCTGCCGCCGAAGTTGCGTCCGGCTGAGCCATGTGAGTACCCCTCGATCTGTGCTGACGGCGGATGTCCGCCCCGACGTGCCCCATCCTCGCCCGGGCGGGCGGGCGGGGCGGTGGCGTCATCCGCGGGTGAAACGGCCGGGTGAGACGGCTTCCGCCACGGGGGGAGTCCGCCGACCGGTGATGGCCTCGGTGATGATCTCCGCGGTCGCGGGGGCCAGGGTGAGCCCCAGCATTCCGTGGCCGGAGGCGACGTAGACGTTGTCCAGCGGGTCGAGCCGCCCGATGACGGGCAGCCCGTCGGGGGTCATGGGCCGCAGACCCGCCCAGGGGGCCGCCTCTCCCGCGGGGGCGCCCCAGTCGGTGAACGCCTCGGTGGCGGCGCGTTTGATGGCGGCGATACGACGCGGCCTGATCTTCTCGTCCAGGCCGCCGAACTCCATCGTCCCGGCCAGCCGCACCATCCCGTTCAGCGGCGTCACGGCGACCCGGGCGTCCTCCAGCGTGAGCGAGGTGCGCAGCCGGACGGGGGCGGGGGAGTAGTCGACGCTGTAGCCCTTGCCCGGCCGGATGGGCAGCGGGACGCCCAGCTGGCGGGACACCCGGCCGGTCCACACCCCGGCGGCCAGCAGCAGCGTGTCCCCGGTGACCTCACCCCGGTCGGTCAGCACGCCCGTCACCCCGTCGCCGCGCCGCAGGACGCGCCGTACCGGAGTGTGTTCGTGGATCACCACCCCCAGCTCCCGGCAGCGCTTGACCAGCCCACGGGTGAGGGAGTCCGGTTCCACCTGGCGGTCGTCGGGGAAGTACAGGCCGTGGCGGATCCGGTGGGACAGCGCGGGCTCCCGGACGCGGACCTCGTCCCCGTGCAGCCGCTCCGGGACCATGCCGAAGTGCTCGAAGACGTCGAGCGCGCCGAGCTGTTCCGCGTAGCGTTTCCGGCTCTCGAAGGCCAGCAGGACACCGGCCTTGTGCATCTCGAAGCCGATGCCGTCCTCGGCCCAGCCGTCCAGGAGGTCCAGGGTGCCCTCGGCCAGCCGGAGATGGGTCTCCAGACCGTTCCGGAAGGCCCGGTCGGTGCAGTGGGCGGCCATGCCCAGCATGAACTTCACGAAGCCCGGAGCGAGCGAGGGCCTGATGTACAGCGGGCTGTCCGGCTTCAGCATCCACCGCAGCGACTGGAGGACGACGCCGGGAGCCGGGACGGGGCCGCTTTCGGCGAGGGCGATCTTGGCCGCGTTGCCGTGCGAGGCGGCCTGCCCCGCGCCCCGGGCCTCCAGGACCACCACCTCGCAACCGCTTCTGGCCAGGCGGTACGCGCCGGCCAAACCGACGACACCGGCCCCGACCACGATGATGCGCATGGAGTCGCGTCCCTCCTGAGGTCCATCGTTCGGACTGCAGATTGTCAAACAATCTGCATCGAGCACGCTAGGCGGGGCGTTCCGTGACGGTCAATAAGGCGGCACGAAGTTGTTGTGGTGCCATATGCGAATGGGGCCCGTCATGGCTGACGGGCCCCATTCGCATATCCCGTGTCCTCACTCCAGGGTGTAGACCTGCCCCGTCTGGCCGCCCTCGACCGACCGGACGTAGGCCTGGGCCACCTCGGCGAGGTCCACCGGCCGGATGCCGGGGAAGAAGTCCCCGTACTTCTCCAGGGATTCGGTGAAGACGGTCGGGCTGATCGCGTTGATCCGCTGCGGGGCGATCTCGATGGCCGCGGCGCGTACGAACGCCTCGACGGCGCCGTTGGCCATCGACGCCGCGCTGCTCGTGGGGATCGGGTCGCGCCCCAGCACCCCCGTGATCAGCGTGAACGAGCCGCGCTCCGCGACACGGGGGACGCCCTGCCGCACCAGCTCGATCTGGGTCAGCACCTTCCCGTGGAAGGCGGACCGATAGTCCTCGGGGCTCATCTCCAGGACCGGCTTGTACGGGACGTCGCCCGCCGTGCCNCCGGCTTGTACGGGACGTCGCCCGCCGTGCCCACCACGGCGCCCACCGACCCCGCGCGCTCGTACATCTCCGTGACCTGCGCGGGATCCGCGATGTCGTACCGCAGATCACCGCTGGTCCGCCCGACGGTGATGACCTCGTGGCCGCGTCCGGTCAGCGCCTCGCCAACGGCCGTACCCAGCTTGCCGGTTGCTCCGATCAGAAGGATCTTCATGGCCGGGACGCTACGCGTGGCCCCTCGGCGAGGGAAATGTTCGCCGCGCGCCATCTATGCTCCGGGGTTATGAACGTGGAGCTGCGGCACCTGCGCGTGCTGGCCGCGATCGGGGACGAAGGCACCTTCACCGACGCGGCGGCGGTCCTGCGCATCAGCCAGCCCGCCGTATCCCGCACGCTCGACCAGCTGGAACGCC
Organism: Streptomyces botrytidirepellens; assembly: GCF_003721215.1. Lineage (NCBI taxonomy): Bacteria > Bacillati > Actinomycetota > Actinomycetes > Kitasatosporales > Streptomycetaceae > Streptomyces > Streptomyces botrytidirepellens. The sequence goes on along the minus strand of NZ_RIBZ01000246.1, from coordinate 2,437 downwards.
GGACCGGCACCCAGCTGGTCGAACGCACCACCCGCCACCTCGCCCTCACCGACGCCGGAAGACGGCTCTGGGAACACGCACACCGCATCCTGAGCCAGGTGGAGACCGCCCTCGCCGACGTCACGACCGGTTCGGGTCCGCTGCGGGTCGGATTCGCCTGGGCCGCGCTCGGCCGCCACACGGTGCCGCTGCTGCGCGGCTGGCGCCAGGACCACCCGGACACCCCGGTCCAGGTCCACCGCCGGGACGACCCGGAGACCGCGCTGCGCCACGGGCAGGTCGACGTGGCGTTCCTGCGGACGGAGCCGTCGGTGAGCACCGGCCTGCGGTCCTTCCCCCTCTACGGCGAACGCCGCGTGGCCGCCGTGCCCGAGACCGACCCGCTGGCGCACCTCCCGGCCGTGCGGCTGGCCGACCTCGCCACCCGGGCCGTCGCGCTCTGCGCCACCGCCGGCACCACCACCGCCGACCTCTGGCCGCGCGGAGCCCGCCCACGGACCTTCGACGTCGCCAACGTCGACGAGTGGCTGACCGCCATCGCGGTCGGCGACGCCGTGGGGGTCACCGCCGAGGGCACCGAACACAGCCACCCGCACCCCGGCATCCGGTATCTCCCGGTGTCCGACGCCCCGCCCCTCACCGTCCACCTGGTCCTGCCCGACGCCCCCACGCACCCCGCGTCCCACGCCTTCCACGACCATGTGACACGGCTTCTCCTGGCGTGACGAGGCGTCAGACGGTGGCCACCAGCAGATCCTCTCCGCTCGACGGGCGGAGGCCGTCGGCGCGGTCGGCGAAGTAACGCCCGGCGTGCGACGCCCCCGACACATGGCGGGCGTCCCGGAAACCGGCTTCGCCGGCCAGGGCCAGCATCTCCTGCGGGGTGTAGAAGCTGAGGAACGGCGTTCCGGAGGCTCGCGCGCCTTCCTCGCTGGCCCGGAGGCCGGGGCGGTCGCCTTCGTCGACGAGTTCGGTCGGCAGCAGGAACGTCATGGCGAGTGTCGAACCGGGGGCGAGCCCGGCGATCCTGCGCAGGGTGGCGGTGGTGGCGTCCTTGGTGAGGTACATGCTGACGCCGGTGGAGACGATGACCGCCGGTCGCCCGGGATCGAAACCGGCGGCGGCCAGCCGCTCCAGCCAGGATCCGCCCGCCTCGAAGTCGAACGGCACCAGGTGCAGCCATTCCGGGATGCCGTAGCCGAGTTCGGCCAGGCGGCGGCGCTTCCAGGCCTGGGGGCCGGGCTGGTCGACCTCGAAGATCCGCAGCCGGGAGGCGAGCTCCGGCCTGCGCTGGGCGAAGGTGTCCAGACCGGCGCCCAGGATGACGTACTGGCCCACCCCGCGCCCGGCCTGCTCGGCGATCAGGTCCTCGATGAACCGGGCGCGCGCCACCATGGCCGCCCGGAACCCGCTGGTGGTTCGCGGGTCCATGTCCGGCCGGTCCCGCCAGTCGTCCGCGGGAGCCGCCAGCCGCAGCCCGATCTCGTCCTCGACCACATGTGGGGGTGCGTCGACCCGGACGTGCAGGGCCCGCCAGAGTGCGGTCCGCACGGCGGTGCTGTCCGGCGCCTCGATCTGCTCGTCTGCCATGGTGTTCCCCTTCGCCGTGGCTCAGTTCCCGGCGGGAGCCTGGAGGCTCCACACGCGCCCGTCGGGATCGCGGACGGTCATCTCCTTGGTCCCGTAATGCGTGTCCTCGAACGGCGTGACCACCTCGACGGCCGCCGGATCGGGGCGGAACGCGTCCGCGTCGGACACCTTCAGCACGATCCGCGTCTCGGGCTCCTGGTCCTCGGGGACCTCGGCGATGAACACGTACGGCCCGTCGCCGTTGCGGAGTTGGCCGGAGCTGTGGTCCGTCGCGAACTCCAGCTCGTAGCCGAGGGTCTGGAAGAACTTGGCCGCCTTGCCCCAGTTGTGTGTCGTCAGGAACACGGCCTCGATGCCTTCGGTCGCCATGTCAGGTCTCCTGTTCGCTCGATTGCTGCCCGGATTCGTCGGCGTCGTCGAGATAGGCGCGCAGCGCGTCCGCGACCAGCGCCGACAACGACATGCCCGACTCGATGGCGCGGTACTTGACCTGCTTGATCAGTCCGATCGGCAGGTACACGTTGAACTGCTTGACGTCCTCATCACCCACATCAAGGATGCTAGCATCCTAGCAAGCTAGGTCATCGGGTGAACGTGGCGTGAGGTGCTTCACAATGAAGGGTGACGCGTGGCGAACTGGGTACGCGCGCCATGATCACCACGTGGAACACCGAAGTGATCGGTACAGGTAGAGCATCGTTGGAAGGAGGGCGACATGTCGTCGAAGCGACGTCGCAAGAAGAAGGCCCGTCGTAAGAACGGCGCCAACCACGGCAGCCGCCCCCAGTCCTGATCTGAGGCGCTCTGCCGCGTGGCAATGAGGGGCCCCGGTGCGCACGGCGCACCG